>JBMTAX010000248.1:0-5380 GCA_049429145.1 Myxococcota bacterium | reverse complement strand
CCGTTGCAGGTGGGACGACTCAGCGCAGAGCGCGACGCGGCACAAGCAGAGCTGCGGCGTGCACGATTGGAACAGCTTCGGGTGGAGGACGCCGCAGTCGCAGACGTCGCGGCTGCCCGGGTGGAACTCGAGGGGGCTTTGGCCCGGGCGCGAGTTGTCGTCCAAGAACTCATCCCGGCCCTCGAGCTACGCACCGACGCGACGCGAGAGGCATGGTCAGTCGGCACCACGGAGCAGGGGGCCTATCTCGAGGCGAAGCGAACGCTGATTCTCGCTCGCGCGCAGGGCGATGCCGCCCGTATCGAGGTCTCTCGTCGACGGTTATACCTGCAGCGCGCATTGGGGCTCTTGCCTGGCCTGCCGAATCCAAAGGACGAGGTGCAGCCATGAATCGTTTCCTTCGCGTTGCCACGGCCGCGCTCGCTTGCGTTCTCACCGGCTGCCAGGTGCCGCTGTCGACGTCGTCTCCCTCGGAGGGTACGCCCCCTGCGACTGCCTCTGTGGGTCCGCGAGCGCCGCGGGGTCCCTTGCCGATGTCGCTGCGCGCCGATCTTGAAGCTGCACTCGTCGCCTACGAGCGGGTGCGAGCCTCCTTGGCGGCAGACGATGTCAGGGATCTTCACGATGACGGGCTCATGATCGCTCGCCATCTCGACGCTGCTGCGTTGCGGCTGCCCACGCAAGACAACGCGCGCGGCTGGCTCCTTGAGGCCGTGCTCGAGGCGAAAGACCTTGCCGCTGCGAGCGGACTTCCCGCGGCACGTGAGCGCTTCAGTGCGCTGAGCGCACGGGTGGTGCACATGCTCGCGCTGGACGTGGCACTGCGGGGGGAGCGACGAGTCTTCGAGTGCCCGATGGTGCAAGGTTTCAATCAATGGGTACAGGCGTCGGGGGAGATCATGAATCCCTATATGGGACCGTCGATGCTCCGCTGCGGCAGCGAGGGCAACTTTGCTCCTGTCGACAAGGCTCCTGCGGGAATGAACATGGGCGCCCTCGTGCAGGCCAAGGAGACTGTGCCTGACCACGACGAGGTGTCTCACTACACGTGTCCCATGCATCCATCTGTTCAATCCGTCGCTCCCGGTGTCTGCCCACTCTGTGGCATGGATCTCGTCGCGGTAACGGGCGCGGCGGGCGAGACTTTCTCTCTCGTCATCGACGCCGAGCGCCGACAACGCCTCGGCGTGCGGACGGCCCCCGTGATCAAAGGAAAGCTACCTTCCGAGGTGCGCACCAACGGACGTGTCGTTGTGGACGAGAGACGGATTCATGATGTCCACTTGCGCGTATCAGGTTGGGTCGAGCAGCTGCACGTCGCTGAGACTGGGCAGGCGGTGCGCAAAGGCGAGCCTCTCTTCGAACTGTATAGCCCGGAGGTACATGCAGCGCAGCGTGAGCTGCTCGCCGCGCTGCGAATCGAAGCTGGGGGTGACCGGGATTCGGCCGTGGTGGGTGCGGCGCGGCGCAAACTCGAACTGTTCGACCTGGGCTCTTCCGTCGTGGACCGCGTGTACGAACGAGGGGAACCCGACCCGCGGGTGACAGTGGTTGCTCCCCGCGCGGGGCACGTCTTGCGGAAGGATGTCGTCGCGGGAGCTTTTGTGGCAGCGGGGCAACGGCTCTACCGTATCGCGAGTCTGGAGCGGGTTTGGGTCGAGGTTGCGCTCAATGAGGCAGACCTGCCGCAAGTGGCCCTTGGGCAACATGCCACGGTCAGCCTCTCCTACTTGCCTGGGCGAACCCACGAGGCCCAGGTTACGTTCCTCGCCCCCGTGGTTGACGAAAACACGAGGACAGGCACTGCACGCCTCGAACTCGACAATCGCGATTTGTCGCTCAAGCCCAATATGTGGGTCGATGTCACGCTAGAGGTCGGGCGCGGCGACAGCCTGCTGATTCCTCGCGAAGCGGTTCTCTTCACCGGTCGACGACACCTCGTATTCCTCGATAAGGGCGAGGGACGCGTCGAGGTGCAAGAGGTTGAGATCGGCAGTGAGGATGGCCAGCGGGTCGAGGTGCGTCGGGGCCTCGAGGAAGGAGACGTCGTCGTCACCTCGGGTAACTTTCTCCTTGCGGCAGAGGCTCGCCTGCGGAGCGCCACACGCCTCTGGGAGTCGTCGTCACCATCGGAACGCACGGGACATGGCAGAGAGGGGGAGCCGTGAGCGAGGCAGACCACACGGACCGGGAAAAGGGTCTGATCGCGCGCCTCATCGGCACGAGTGCGCGGCGCCCCTTCGTGACTTTATTGCTCTGCGCCGCCTTGGGGCTGTTCGGTGCCGTGGCGATGACCCGTACTCCGCTCGACGCCGTTCCTGACCTCTCCGACGTGCAGGTCATCGTGCTCACCGAGTGGCCAGGCAGAAGCCCCGACCTCGTCGAAGACCAAGTGACCTTCCCCATTACATCTGCCCTCCTCGCAGCGCCCAAGGTGAAGCACGTGCGAGGGCAGTCGTTCTTTGGACTCTCTTTCGTCTACGTCATCTTCGACGACGACACCGATTTGTATTGGGCACGGAGCCGCGTGCTGGAAGAACTAAACACCCTGGGGACCCGTCTTCCTCGGGACGCTGTGCCGACGATGGGGCCTGACGCGACGGGGGTCGGCTGGGTCTTTCAATATGCACTTGTGGACCGTAGCGGTCGCCATGACTTGCAGCAGCTGCGCGCACTGCAAGACTGGAACCTCCGCTACGCCCTCGAGAGCGTCCCTGGCGTCGCGGAAGTTGCCTCCGTCGGAGGCTTTGTCAAACAAGTCGAGGTCGTCGTCGACCCTGTAGCCCTGCGCGGTCACGGGCTCACCCAAGCCGATGTCGTGCGCGCTGTGCGGCTGAGCAACCTGGATGTCGGGGGACGCACGCTCGAACTCTCCGGTCACGAGTTCGTCGTGCGCGGCCGTGGCTACGTCCGCACCTCGAGGGACCTCGAACAAGCGGTGTTGCGCGCCGACGTCGCGACTGGACGGGTGGTGACGCTCGGTGACGTCGCCCAGGTGGTGGTGGGGGCGGCGCCTCGTCGAGGTTTCGCCGACCTCGATGGGGAGGGGGAGGCCGTCGGCGGCATCGTGATCATGCGTTACGGGGAGAACGCCCTGCGCGTCATCGAGGCAGTCAAGGAGCGGCTCGAAGCCCTGAAGCCTGGTCTGCCCGATGGGGTGGAACTCGTGGTCACCTATGACCGCTCGTCGCTCATCGAGGAGGCCATCGGCACCCTGACCAGTACGCTCGTCGAGGAGATGGTCATCGTCGCCTTGGTGATTCTCCTGTTTTTGCTACATGTACGAAGCGCCGTCGTGCCGATAGTTACGCTCCCCCTCGGCGTGCTGCTCGCGTTTCTCGCTCTGCACCAGCAGGGTCTCACTGCGAGCATCATGTCGCTCGGCGGCATCGCCATCGCCATCGGTGCCATGGTCGATGCCTCCATCGTCATCATCGAGAACATTCACAAGCACCTCGAGGAGTGGGAGCGCGAGCCGATGGGACGTGCTCGTGGCGAGGTGGTGGTCGCCGCCATGCAGGAGGTAGGACCGAGTATCTTCTTTTCGCTACTCGTCATCACGATCTCGTTCTTGCCCGTCTTCACTCTCGAAGGCGTTGAGGGAAGGCTGTTCAAACCCCTCGCGTTCACGAAAACCTATGCCATGGGGGCAGCCGCAATCCTCGCCATCACGGCGACACCTGCACTGGTCGCGATCGTTCTGCGCGGGCGCATTCGAAGCGAAGCAGAGCATCCCCTCTCGCGCGTCCTTACCCGTGCCTATGTTCCGCTCGTGCGTTTCGTGGTGCGGAGACGCCGGTGGGTGATCGGCGCTGCGTTGTCGACGGTAGCCGCGGTGACTCCGCTCGCTTTCACCCTCCAGAGCGAATTTATGCCTCCGCTCAACGAGGGAGCGCTGCTCTACATGCCGAGCGCTCCGCCTGGGATGTCGATGACAGAGGCCGGCCAGGTGCTGCAGTCGATGGATCGCGACCTGCGAACCATTCCCGAGGTGAGCCGCGTCTTCGGCAAGATGGGTCGCGCCAGAACTGCGACCGATCCAGCTCCCATAGGGATGGCAGAGACAACGGTGTTGTTGAAACCTCGCTCAGAGTGGCGCCCGGGCCTCACCTTCGAGGCGCTCGTCGAGGAAATGGATCGGAAGCTGCGATACCCCGGTATGCCGAACCTCTTCTGGATGCCGATCCAGACCCGCACCGAGATGCTCTCCACGGGGGTGCGCAGTCCCCTCGGGGTGCAGGTCTTCGGCGCGACGCTCGCCGAGATCGAAGCGGCCGCCGTCCAAGTGGAGTCGGTGCTCGCAGCACTCCCCGGGACCCGAAGCGCTTTCGCGGAGCGCGCGACGGGGGGATATTACGTCGACATCGAGGTCGATCGACAGCGGGCCGCGCGCGCAGGCCTGACCGTTGCCGAGGTGCAAGACGTCGTCATGACTGCCATCGGGGGTGCCGAGGTCGCAGAGACCGTCGAAGGCCGGGAGCGTTATCCCATCGCGGTGCGCTTCGGGCGTGAGCTGCGCGAGACTCCCGCACAGCTCGCGCACATCCTCGTCACCGGCCCCAGCGGCGTGCAGCTCTCCCTCAGCGACGTCGCCAGCGTCAAGGAGAGGACAGGCCCGCCGATGGTGCGCTCGGAGAGCGGCCGGCTCGTGAGCTTCGTGTTCGTCGATACCGATCGGCCGATCGCTGAGTACGTTGAGGAGGCGCGCCGCGAAGTCGCGCAGCGCGTGAGCCTGCCCGCAGGGGTGCGCCTGGAGTGGGTCGGGCAGTTCAAGCACCTCGAGCGCGCACGCGACCGTCTGCGTATCATCGTGCCGCTCACATTGGTGCTCGTACTGGTGCTGCTTTACTTCAACACGGGCCGCTGGGCGGACACGCTGCTCATCGTCGCTGGCCTGCCGTTCTCTTTAGCGGGGGCCGTGCTTCTCTTGTGGCTCCTCGACTACCACCTCAGCGTCGCGGTTTGGGTCGGCCTCATCGCGCTGGCTGGTGTCGACGCAGAGACGAGTGTGGTGATGCTGCTTTACCTCCGCATCAGCGTACAGCGAAGGGTGGCGCGGGGGCGGCTGTCGACCCCGGCGGAGCTCGAGGACGCCATCGTCGAGGGGGCGGCCTACCGCCTGCGACCGAAGCTTATGACGGTGATGACCACCATCTTAGGGTTGCTGCCGCTCTTGTGGAACCAGGGAGCGGGCGCGGACGTCATGCAGCGCCTTGCCGCGCCCATGGTCGGGGGGCTCGTGACTTCGTTCTTGCTCGAGTTGTTCGTATTCCCCGCTCTGTTTGCGGCGTGGCAGGGGCGAAGGCTGGTGGCGGGCGACGCGAAAGCCTAGTCGAGTCATGTATTTGGCACTCCCCTTACCACGACGACGAACACCCTG
>JBMTAX010000247.1:0-5386 GCA_049429145.1 Myxococcota bacterium | reverse complement strand
AGTAAGTCCGGTGACATTGCGCGGGTCGGTGAGCTCGGGAGTTCGACGGTGGGCAAGACCGATGACACCGAGCCGCATCGGGCCGAGGGGCACCACCACCCAGGGGGTCGCCCACGAGGGACGTTCACCGGTCTTGTCTTCCAGGATGTTGGCGGCGAGCAAGGGAAACGATGCATCACGAGCGTGTCTTGCGAGTACATCTTGTCCGAAATCGAACTCATGGTTTCCAACGACGCTCGCACGGTACTCGAGCAGATTCATTGCCTGCAGCATCGGCACACCCTGAAGTGCCGTACTCTCGAATGGCCCCGTCCAGTTATCGCCGACGCTGAACAGCCCCACATGGTTTGGCGCGCGGCCTTCATATTGCTTCAGCGCCCGTGCAAACGGGACCAGTCCGCCTTGATTCACACCGCGCTCGCGGTCGTGTAGTGGGGATAGCCAGCCATGTTCGTCAGTGCTCAGAAGGAGCAGCACCTCTGTCGATGTGTTGGCCGCAGGTGAAATGCCTTGGTCAGCGATGTCCTCAGCGGCGGGCTGTGACGTGGTTGCACAGCCGCAACACGACAGAAGCCAGAGGGAGAGCCAGACCTGCACACAACGCGTCATCTCCACACTGTTGCCCGTGGAAGGTTGGCTGTCGAATCTTTGACCGGTGAATCTGTCGCCGTCGCTCGACGAGCGGGACCGCCTACGCCACCTTGCGAACGAGGCCACGGAACACGGGGATCCCAATGGCCACACACTTCTTTTCGCGGTGGGAGCGCGCCTGGGTCGGCTTCTCCGTGCACAGGCGACCTGACCCGTAGGGGTTGACCAGCTGCGCATCGCTCTCGAGGTGCTCCAGGATCTCTTCGAGCAACGAGGCCACGTCGGTCTGCACCAGTACCTCACCGCCGACGACGAGCCTCGAACACAACAAGTTCGCGAAGGCGTCGTTGATGATGCGGCGCTTCTGATGTCGTGTCTTCCACCATGGGTCCGGGAAGTTCAGATAGATGCGGGAGACACTCGCCTCTGGAAATAGTGCCCCGAAGAGCAGCCAGGCGTTGCCGTGCAAAGCGCAGACATTCCGTTGTTCGTCACGCCGCTTGCGAGCGTTGGCCTTCGTGACCCAGCGCTGCTTCCACTCGATGCCCACGACGTCACAGTTCGGTTCCTCGAGAGCTCGCTCGAAAAGAAAGTGAGGACGCCCAAAGCCCAGCTCGACCTCGAGGGGGGCTTGGCGGCCGAACAACGCCGTCCACGAAGGCATCGTGGGCAAGATCGTTGGCATCACGCGCGGCAGTGTGCGGCTCATCCCTTCGTACCTACACGTTCTTTGCAGGCCCGCCCGCGCGCGAACAGGTCTCGCAGACGGTCTCGGTCGTGCAACTGGTCCTTGAGCCGCGAGAGGCGTTCGATGAGTTCGCCCAGTGCCTCCGTGACGGCGGTCTGGTTCGTCGCTAGTGTGTCCCCCCAAGTGTTGAACGGCGCACCAGCGACCCGCAGCAAGTCCCGCAGCGAGCCTCCTGCGGCATCCATGGCCCCCGATTCGAGCACGCTCTCTGCGAGAGCGTTGGCCACGATATGGGGCAGGTGGCTGGTCAAGGCCACCGCGTGATCGTGCTCTGCAGCGTCGATCTCGAGTGGCCGGGCGCCGAGCTCTGCAACCCACCGACGCAAGAAGCCTACGGATTCGGGGTTACTGCTGGCATGCGTGGACAGAAACCACGAGGCGCCCACCAGGAGGTCAGGGTCGGACTGGGCCAGGCCACCGGCGGGCTTTCCGGTCATGGGGTGTCCCCCGACGAAGCGGCGCAGTTCGAGCGCTTCGGCCGCCGCCAAGATGGCGCCCTTCGTGGACCCGGTGTCGGTGATGACCGCGCGCTCGGCGAGTGGTGCGCGGAACGTCTCGAGTGCCTCGACGATACCGAGCACAGGCAGGGCGAGCACCACGAGGTCGGCGGCGGCGAGCGCGTCGGTGGCGCTCTCCGGGGAGCCGCCAGCGTCGATGATGCCTTCCTCACGAGCGACCTCGACGATCACCGCACGGTCGATCCCCGTGATACGGGCTTTCGGCCACGCTCGCTTGGTGGCGCGGGCGATGGAACCACCGATGAGGCCGAGGCCAACGACGACGATGTCACGGGCCTGCGGGCGCAACGATGCGCCGGGGCCATCGCCGCTGATTTCTCTCGATGACGCATCTGCGTTGTTCAAGGTCTCACCCGCCTGCGACCTCCTTGTTATACGTCAGAACATGATCGTCTACGGTATCAGCGATCTTCATCTCTCTTTCACGGCCAACAAGCCGATGGACGTCTTTGGCGACCATTGGGTCGGTCATGCCGCGCGTATGGCCGAGGCGTGGGACAGTATCGTCGGTGACGACGACATTGTCCTGTGCCCCGGCGACCTGTCCTGGGCCATGCGCCTCGAAGAGGCCCAGGCTGACCTCGATTGGATTGGCCAGCGACGAGGGAAATGGAAGATCCTTGGCAGGGGCAACCACGACTATTGGTGGAGCGCCATCGGCAAGGTCCGCAAGGCCATTCCAGGCAGCTGCCTCGCGCTGCAGAATGATGCCGTGGATCTCGGTGAGGTGGTGGTCGCGGGCAGTCGATGCTGGGCTGCGCCAGGTGCACTCGACTTCTCAGAGGCTGACCGCAAGATCTACGAGCGGGAGCTCGGTCGACTGAGGCTCTCTCTCGAGGCCGGTCGAAAACTTGCGGGTGACCGCCCGCTGATCGCTAGCATCCATTATCCCCCGTTCGCCGCCGATGGGCGAGCCACAGGCTTCTCGGAACTGCTCGAAGAGTTTCAGGTGCCGCTTTGTGTGTATGGGCATTTGCACGGACGTCACGCACACCGAACAGCAGTGGTGGGCGAGGTTCGTGGCGTGAGGTACCGCCTTATCGCCTGCGACTATCTTCGCTTCGCGCCCGTGCAGCTCTGGCCACTGTGAACCTCTGGCCACTGTGAACTTCACCCCTGTGCCCAGGACGGGTGGAGTTGGGGCTTGCTGCGGCAAGAGGGTAGTCTGGTCCCATGATCGCGTCCCTTGGCCTCATGGTTGCCATGCAAATGGCGGCTGCCAGTGCAGAGTCAGTGGTGGTGCTCGTCGACGTCAACGGGGGTATCCCGCCGGCGTGGGGAGCGAACCTTGAGGTGCACCTGAAGAACACCCTCGACGACCACACTCGCTACCGTTGGGTGCCGCCTCCGCAGGTGAGCCTCGCCGAGGCACAGATGGTGTTGGGATGCGATGGCTGGGCTCCTCCCTGCATGGGACAGGTCGCGAACATGATGGGGGCTGCCTACGCATACGTCGTCACCCTCACCACCATCGACACAGACCCTGTGATGGTACTCCAAATCGTCGACAAGAAAGGTCGCCTGGTTCGCCCGAGAGAGCAACTTGTGCTTCCCGGAATCGGCGGTGAGGTCCTCGATGAGGTCCGTGGGTGGGTGACTGCGTATCTGAATGACCGCCCTCGTACCATGCTGCAGATTGAGACCGATGTACCTGGTGCGGAGGTGCTGCTCGACGGGAAACGGGTGGGTCGAACACCCCTCATCCTCACGGGCGAGGTAGAGCCCGGGCTCCACTCACTCGAGTTGCGCGTTGAGGGGCGCGCGCCGCTGCAGCAGCCCCTCGAGGTCCGCGCCGGCGAGATAGCGCGGGTCGAGGTCAGCCTCGGCGCCACAGGCTTCTCCGGACATGAGCCCAAGGTTGGAACAGCGCTCGCACGTCCATCGTCGCTGTCGGCCGACCCTGCGCTTGCCCCGTGGCTATTCGGCGCTGGAGGAGTCAGCGCAGCAACCGCAGCGGGAATGGCCGTGGGGTGGCTTGCGCTTCTCTCTGCGGCGCCATGCCCGGAGTCTTCGCTGCACGAGCAGGACGTGCGCTTGTGTGAAACCCAGGCGGAGGCTTACGCTCGGGGTGCCCCGTCGATGGGTAACGACCTCGGCAGCCCGGAGTTCGGACGCACATTCAAGGAGACTTTGCTCGTGACCTTGAGCTGGGGGGCCATCGCCTCCGCGGTGACCTCCGCCGCGCTCCTCACAGTCGGCGCCCTCGCCGCTTCGAATACGTCCTCTGAGGACTCACTCCACAACCCCGTCGTGCTCAGCGCGCCCTCGACCGTTGCCGGCGGCAGCGCCGCGCCGCAGTGACGACGAGAGGAATCGCCGCAAGCCCTGTCATTGCCCCCCAGGTACCCGTCTCTCCGGATCCTCGCTCCAGGCACATTCCGGCGACGTAGGCGCCTAGCGCGGTGCCGAGGCCATACACCAGCGAGGCAAACAGCCCCTGGAGACTTTGTCGGCTTGTCTCCGGCGCACGGTCAGCGACGAGGGTCACCGCGGTCGCGTGGAAGAGAGCGAAGCTCGCCCCGTGCAACAGCTGAAGGCATACGAAGCTGAGCAGCCCGGTTGACGATGCGAGGCCTGCCCAGCGGATTGTCGTTATCGCGTAGACGAAGAGCAGGAGCTGCTCACGTGACCAACGTGCGAGCAAGGGCGCGGACACCCGCAAGACCAACACTTCGCTGAGGATAGCGGTGGTGAGCGCGAGCCCCACCGCCCGCTCCCCTACGCCCCGAAGTTCGCCAAGACGCATCAGGAACGTGTGGTATGCGCCGTGGGATGACCAGTGAAGGATGCCGAGCAGCGCCAGCGACCGCAGGCCCGGTTGACGCAATACCGTCAGGAGTGGGGGTCTAGCGGTAGCAGGGGCCATTGCGGTCGCAGGAACGACGACAACGAAGACCGCGGCGAGCACCTGCAGGGCCCCAGCGAGGGGAAAAATCGTCGATGCCTTGACGACGAGCCATCCATTCGCGGCAGCCTCGCTAGCGGTATACGCAGCGATGCCGAAGCCTAGGGCGCCAAAGAGGCGGATTCCCCCGTACCGATGTCGTGCGCCCTCGAGGCGAGCAAGCGTCAATCCATCGAGGAGCGAGGCGCTCGCTGCGCCAACCAGGCCAGAGCCAAGGAACGCAAGCACGCTGAGCCAGTGCGGCGACGTCCCGTTCAATCCGCCGAGGCTGGCCAGCATCATGCCTCCAGCGCACAATGACATCCCGGGTGCGAGCTGGCGATGCCGGCTGCGGTCGGCGAGCAGCCCCCACAATACGGGAGACAAGAGAGCAGAGCAGGCCCGCACCGCCCACAGCCCCCCCACAGTGGCCGTGGCGAAACCGACGGCAGTGAGGGCAGGGCTCGCAAGCGGCACGAGCAAGCCAATGGAGGCGTACAGGAAGATATACCCACAGGCGATCGACGATAGGGCGCGGTCATCGCGCACAGGACCACCTCCAAGCTGACAATCGACACCTGAGGTGTCCTTCAACGCCGCAACTGTGGCACATTCTGCTGTGAACGCACATGAACTGGAGCTGTG
>JBMTAX010000246.1:0-5391 GCA_049429145.1 Myxococcota bacterium | reverse complement strand
CGAATAGAAGAGAGCGAAGAACAAATAGCTCATGAGCAAGACGGCGCCGACGACGGCGAGGAGACCGGTAGTCCGGGGATTGTAGTAGCGCTCGATAGCGCGAGTTTGGATGAGCTTGTCGAGCTGCGGCGCAACGGCATCGTAGAGCTTGTGCACCGCCTCAAGAGCGGTAAGGGACGAGTTCGACACCGTACGCGTGGTCGGTCCAGCGAGCTGGTCGAGTAGACCCGTGCGAACGGTCCCGCCGTATGCATTGATTTTGGCGAGGGTGTCGTTGAAGACCGGCTCCAGAGCAGGCTGCACCGAGGCGTCCTTCGTCTCCTTGTAGATGGTTTCTGCGTTCAATGAGATGAGGTCACCGGCGGTACTCACCGCATTCTTGTAGAGGCCAGCGAGGTCAACCCTGGTGGATTCGCTCAAGTCCTGATCCCGCACCGCCTGCATTCCGATAGCGGCCTGATCAGCGATGGACTCCGAGAGGGAGGGGAGCTTGATGCAGAAGGCATCCATCAAGTAGTAGGAGTCGAGATCAGGGTCGAGAATCAGGTTCGAGTAGTTACACGCGTCATCGAGGACGAGTTTGAACATCATCCCCGTGAGCCCATCGAGCGCCGCGTTCGCCTCTTCGAGGGTCCTATATTTCGTCGCCTTGATCGTGTCCCAGCCCGAACGGATCTGCTTCCAGCGATTGGACGTCTTCAGGCCGGTGAGCGCATCATCATCGCCATATTGCTTATCGACCTGATCAACGAGGGTGATGGCGGCATCTACCTCGCCACGCTCTTTGGACGCCACGGCCGCCGACTGTGCGTCGCCCGTGAGAGTCCCCAGGGTAGCAATGCGATACCGGTGGGTCGCGTGCATGAGCTTCGCGACCGGCTTGATGTACTCAACGCCGAAGCTTTCTTTATTGTTGAAGTTGAACTGGTAGGTCTCAGCACGCCACTGCAGGAAGCCAAGAACGAACACAGGCGTGAGGAGCAACGTACCCAGCAGAAAGAATTTCGGCCCGTACCGCAACTTTTCAAGCATCCAAGCAGTCGGTCGGACGATAATTGAGAAAGACATCTTATCGGCGTTGCTTTCTTTCACCATGGTGGGCCTCGTCTCAGGAAGTTTTCTTGAAGCGCAGCTGATTTACGCGCGTGAGAATGTAGTCAGTGTCCAGCAATGTCGCAGGCTGAGGCGGGTCGCCGAGCGCCTCATAAACGCCTGCGATGACCTCTGGTTCGGCATCGCTGGTGCGACGTCGAAAGGTTTCGGTGGGTGCATTGACCACCGATTCGATACGATCGATCACCATCCCGAAGTAGAGATTGTCAGCCTCTACGACGAGGGCGGTAGTGCATTTGTCCGGGTCGAAGGCCTCCCGCAGCCCTAGGAGGCCAACCGCGTTGATCAGCGTCACTGCGCTCCCTCGCTGGATCTGGAGACCGACCACACAAGGGTCGGTTTTCGGCACAGGAACGGCATCCTGAATGGGAATGATACGCCGCACCGCGCGCACATCGAGGGCGTACAGGGTTGAGCCAAGCCAGAATGCGCACACGCGTCGAATCTTGGCCTCTTGTGTGCGCGACCCCTTCGTCCGCGTGCGAGACCCCCGCGTGGACTGGTCTTCGTGATAACTCTGACTCAAATCAGAGGCACGAGAATGGCTCGCGGCCGAGTCATCGGCCTGCGACATCGATTCGCTCTCTCCGGCGTTGGCCATTTTGAGATTCCTCAGCCCATGCCAATGGATTGCAGGGCTTGCTTTACCGCATCATCCGTGGCGGGCTTTACAACAAAGGCTGCTGCGCCCTGCTGCTGTGCCCAAAACTGATCAGCCTTGGTGCCCTTCGAGGTACACATGACCACAGGGATTCCCTTGGTGGAATCCTGCGCTTTCAGTGCGCGACAGGTCGCGAAGCCATCCATTTGCGGCATGACCACATCGAGAAAGATGACCTGTGGTTTGGTGGCGTTAGCCTTGGATACGGCTTCCGCACCGTTGGTGACGGCGTCTACATTGTGGCCAAGCCGACCAAGGATAGCCCGCAGATTGGCACGGTCCGTCTCCATATCATCACAAATCAACACGTTCATACGTCAACCTCCTCCACGACGACGGGCTAAAGAAGCCCACAAAGGGTTGGCAAATGTACCGGCTTTGACAGAACGAGATTCGCCCCACCCTGCAACCAGTGCTCATCGCTCTCGGACGAATCAGCAGGGCGAATCAGTGCGATGGCACCCTCCACTTTCTGTCGAATCTGACCAAGCAACGCCTCCGTCTCGGAGGTAGGGATGGCGCCGACGATCAGGAGATCGCAAGGTTCCGAGGCATCGATATTGCTTGCTTCGTCGGTGCTCATGACGCGGTAAGAGCCGAGCACGCAATGCTGGCTCAGGCCGACTCTCAACGATTCGCTAAAGTCAGGGGGCTCACCGATAACGACGACATGCACGGTCCGCTGCGATGCCGCAGGGATCACCTCATTCACGAGCCCACAGGCCTTCAACACAGACAGAGCGCGGGAAGCATCCGGTGTTTCCAGGGAGAGCCGTGCAGCAATCTGCTGTAGGGGCGCCACGCCATCCAGGGCTGCCGCTACTTTTCGCTCGGCGGGCTCCAGCGTGACCCGTCGTACCCGCTTCGAAAACCCCGTAGCACGGGCGAAGATACGGGCCATATCGGCACCCACCTGCCCCGGGTTCGCTTTTTCTCGGCGGGCGTTTTCTACCTTGATTTGTTCCACCGTCACGGGACGGGACTGATCAGGAAGAACAGTGGTAATGACCGCGGCTGGGCTGAAGGAGTACGTACACTCCTGCACCAGAGCGTGGCCCAGCAGCTCGAGGCCGCGCTGGTATACCAATGATCCAAGCTGTGGGATCGGGACTCCCTGCTCGTGCAGCGAAATGAGGATGGGCTTGGCGGATCGTGCCTGTTCGGCCGCCGCGCTCTGGATGGTAGGGGGTGGCACAGACGAGAGGTCGAGCGGTACGTGCTCGAGGTACCGGGACGCAGAGGTCGTGGAAACGAGCGTGATGATGCCATTCTGCAAGGTCAAGACAGTGTCGAGACCATCATGATAGAGTCGCAGCTCCCCGTCTTTGCTCTGCTCGGAGAGCACCTGTAGCAACTGTTCGACCCCCAACACCCTCGAGCTGCCGCTCAAGGTGCCCACCAAGGGGCGGGCATTGCGTTGAAACAGCGGCTCGAGTCCATCGATGAGGCTGTCGATTGTGTCGATGGTAAACAGACGCTTCGCCAATTCCCCCGCTGCGTTTTCTTTCGTCGTGCTCAGCCACGTGGGGATCTGCTCGAGCTTCGGTCGGAGCTTCTGGAACAATACGCGCGCGAGCTGCTCGCGTTGTGCAAAGGGCCAGGCAGGGAAAGCACGCGATTTCCCTTGGGCATCTCCTCGACCCGCCGCCGGTGGCGCAGAGGGCATCGAGGCGAGCGACGCTGCAGACGAGGCCGGCGTCACAGCGCGGGAGAGAGAGGGACTGAGCGACGGAGCCGCGCGAGGCGCAGCCGATGGAGCTGCTGGACGTGGTGTTGCTGAAGTCGCCCCAACGCGGGAGGGAACGGCCGGAGCAATACTGCTCGCTGCAGCAGAAGCGGGCGTTGGCGCAGCGCCCGTATTTGCAAGGGCATTGCGTACGCGGCCAACGATGACGGCCTCATTGAAGGGCTTGGAGACGAAATCGATGGCATTGCCACTCGTCCGCATAGAGCCACGTACGTCGTCGTCACGCGCCGACATGAGGATGACGGGAATGCGGCTCGTTCGTGGGTCTTGTGCGAGCCGGATCAGCACTTCTTCCGCGCCAAGGTCAGGAAGCTTGAAATCGAGGGCGATGAGATCTGGCTGTACGCGCTGTGCTTGTTCCAGGCCCTCATTCCCCGTAGAGGCGAGGGCCACCTGAAACCCAGCGCGCTCGAGCGAAATCGCCACGAGCTTTCGAATCGTCAAGCTGTCGTCAATCACGAGTATGCGGGTCATCCGCGCACCTCAATAGCCGCGGCCGAAAACGCAGTTGTGCCAGCGGCAAAAAGCGATTCCAAGGCAGCGAGGAGAGGATTGAGACCATCCATCATGATCTGCTCGAGTTGGGCACGGGGCACAGCTCCCTTTGGCCAAGACAACAAAAGAATATCGCCAGGCTGCATTTGGAGGCGCCCCCTGCCGCTCTGACACGTTTCCTGGAGATTGAAGGCATTGGGAGTGCGAACCGGAGAGCAAAGCCGCATCTCAACGTCATCCCGCCGAGCTCGAATACTCATACAACCTGTCCCTGCATCGGTCGAAACGACGACACCATTGTCAAGGTCATCCTTCACGGTGGTCCTCTCCCACCATGATTCCAGGGAGGACGTTGAGCCTCGCGGGGCAAGTGCCAGCATGGATCCGACGCCAAGACGGCCTGAAGCGATGGGCACAAGTCCATCACTATTGTCAGGAACCGACTGGAAGGAAGCGAGAAGATATTGGCCCACCGAGCTCCCTGTGAGCCGAGGAGCATGTTCGTGCGATGCTCCATTCGAGGTCGACCGCGACCCACGCGAGCTGCGCTCACGAAGCCAGGCAATCAGAATCGAAGCGACGCGGAGTTCGCTCAGCGGGGCGCCGACAAGGCGCAGTGCGCCGTGGTGCAGGCGCAACGACGGTCGCACCAGTGACTCCTCGGTGAACAGGCATACGGGAATGCCAGGCAGGAAACGACTAGACCATTGATACAGAGCCTGAGGAACAGACCGAGCGCCAAGCGGCAAGGCGCCGACGATGAGAAGAGGGTCATTCTCGAGTCCCGCCAGAGACAAGGTCGAAGGGTCACACTCTACGACCTCCACCCCAGCCTTCTCGCAGGCACGGACAATCAAAGAATGAAGAGCTGTGGACAGCCCCTCTGCACAGAGCAGGATGCGCTCTGCCACAGGAGATTCATCCACCATAAATGCTATCCTTCATCGCGCCGACGTTGAGGATGGGCAGCAGTTCCTGGTCGCGGGTTGCACCATCGAGCAGCCACTCAGGGGGGAATGCGTTACCTGCGTGATTAAAGAGAGCACCGCCAATAATCCGGGCACGCTGCAGTCCCACCAAGCGATCCACCAGCACTACCCAGCGACGCTCACCACTGTGGAGAACCAACCCCATCGCATCGTCTGCAGCATCGAATGCAACGCTGGTCTGCGTGAGTCCAACCACAGGGAGCAACGAGTTCTCGTAGCGCGTGAGACCTCGAGCCCAAGGAACCATGAAGGGCACCTGGGGAAGTACCGGCAGTCGAACAATCTGCTGCAAAGACGATGAAGCGACGAGCAACGATTCCTCGCCCACTACGACCTTCATGGTGTCTATTTCGTCATGCATGCTTATTCCGACTGGGACGGAGTGA
>JBMTAX010000245.1:0-5394 GCA_049429145.1 Myxococcota bacterium | reverse complement strand
CGTGCCCCGCTTCCGAGGTGGCGACTATAGCCGAGGACTTCGCGATACTCTGCTCGCTGTCGCTCGCGAAATGGAAGAGGGCGAGCCTGCCTTCGCCAAAGCAGCGCGCCTCGTAGGCGTCTCAGCCCAGCAAGCCTTCGGGGCGCTCGCGCTCGCCGCGTTTTGTGCCCTCATTGGCGTGTCCATGTACCTCGTTCGTCGCCCCCCGAGGTGTACGCGATGCCACAAGCCAATGCGCAAGCTGACTCCCGCCCAAGAGCTCGCCTATCTGACCATGGATCGGCAATTCGAACAGGAGATCGGCAGCATCGATCACGTGGTGTTTCGTTGTGACGATGATCGCGAACTCACCATCCGCGAAAAGAAGAAGCTCTTGTCCGGTCATCATAACTGCTCGCGGTGCGAACGACGTACGGCGGTGCGCTCGGTGACGACCCTCGTACCGGCCACCTATGACCGCGGAGGCTCGGAACGTGTCACTGAGCAGTGCCAGTTGCCACGCTGCCGACACAAGCAAACGTACACCCGAACCACGCCACGGAAGACACGCTCTTCCTCCTCGAGCACGTCCTCGTCATCCAGCTGGAGTTCCTCGAGTTCCTTCAGTTCCTCGAGTTCCTCCAGTTTCGGCGGAGGGAGCTCGGGCGGTGGCGGCGCAGGAGCGAGCTGGTGAATGAGACGATGAAGGACAAGCTCACCGCGGAGCGCAAGCTAACGAGCGAAGAGGCCGATCGGGTGCTCGCGAAGGCCGCTGAACTGATGAGCACAGCCGAGTCGCAGGGTCACTTGAGTCACGAAGCCCTCAAGGAGGGGGCTGCAGAGGTGGGGATTGCCCCGCGCTATGTCGAGCAGGCCATCGCGCAGCTCCAAGCGGAGGACCGGCTTCGCCGCATCCAAGGAGGGCGGCGACGTCGCTTGGTCTTGGTGGCAATCACAATCTGCGCCACCACAGTGATTGCGGGAACTATCCTCACGCGGGCCAGCCTGCAAGAAAAGCGCGCGGAAGTGCGGAAGCGAGAGTTGCAGCTGCAAAACGTCATCGAGAGGCGCGATGTATTGCTGCCGCAATTGGAGGACCTCCGAGAGAAGGGAGCCGCCAGCGATAGCGCACTCTTGCTGCGGTTGATGGACGAACACGCAGGTGCAGCCAACCGTGTGACCACCGAACAGCGGCGGTACCAAGAGGCAGTCGTCGACTACGAAACCACGGCCGGGTCCCCCCCGCAGAGCTGGTTCCGGCGCCTTACCGGAATGCCGGAGAAAGTCTCCGCCCACGCACCTGGTCCATAGCAGTGGGTCCTGACTCCCGTTGTAGCCTGCGCATATGCCCATGACGCGATCTGCCTTGCTCGTCACCCTGCCACTGCTGCTCGCCCTCCCTGCACTGGCGGCCGATAAGTTTGTTCCCGTCGCGGCTTGGAGTGGCCGGCTCATCCTGCCCTCCCTCGACGAGCGTCGCGACGATGGGGGTGTCTTCTTCGAGGTCGAGAACGCGCCTGACGACGCCTCAGCGTTACAAGGGCAACGACTTTGGCTGCGGTATGAGGATGCGCCTGCGCTCGACGAACGAGTGCGCCGCCTCCGGGTCGACGTCGCCTTCAACAAAGCTGTGCTGCAGCACATGGCGAAAGGCGCCGTCCACCCTGAACGAATCAATGGCTGGCGCCAAGTATCCCCCCTCGAGTCGCTCGCTGGTGCGCGCCCTCTTGACGATGTCACGGTGTTCCTCGTCGAGCCGCACCTCGACCGCGCAAAGGGAGAACTCCGCATTCGCCAAGACCCCGTACAGACCACAGGGACCCATAAAGCCCTTGTCCGGTTTATCCGTCGCACGGCGCAAGGTTTCATCGTGCAGCATTATGATCGATCGCGTCGCTCTTTTTACAACGGAGTCGAAGAAGAGATCCTCCACACGCTGCGCCCGGCTCCCACTACGTCCTCTGCCCCCCTGACCTCCCTCGACGGCATCGAGGGGACTGCGCAGAATGAA
The DNA here is from genome assembly GCA_049429145.1 of Myxococcota bacterium. Lineage (GTDB taxonomy): Bacteria > Myxococcota > UBA727 > UBA727 > CAYLZW01 > JBMTAX01. Next base: position 3,404 of record JBMTAX010000245.1, on the reverse strand, counting down.
GCAGGCTATTTCGTCTATGGGCGACACACGCCTCAGGGATTTCTCCTAGAAGCATTGGCACCGCGCGGACTCCTTTGCGGAGCGGAGTCCTTTCGTGTCGAGGCACCCCGCGCGCGGGAATATTTGCGCCATGAAAATTTGACCAACGTCGAGCAAAAGAAAGGAACCAGCTGGTCAGCTCGAATGCTTGGCCATGCGAGAAGGGACAAAACGTCGTCCGCTTGGTCAGAGGGGACCCGCGGCCTCGTCGTTCACACCTTTGGAGGCGTGGGTGGTCCCCGGGGCATGGAAACATTCGTCCCCGGCATTGAGACCGGCCACTTTTCTTTTGGCAGCGTGACGCGGGTGCGCGAACCCCTCAGCGATGAGCTCTGCATGGAGGTCATCTATCGGCAAGTGTATGCGCACAACCACGAAGGGATTATCTCAGGAGCGAGCTCATGGGAGACCTATGCAGGCAGCGTCACCCGAGGCTGGATGTACCTCCGCCCGCTCTCCGACCTTCTCATCGATCTCCCCCTGGTCACGACGACCTTCTCCGTCGGTGGTCGAAAAGTCGATCCCCTCGGTGTGCTGCTCGAAGAACTGGATGTCATGGCTGCGCGTTACCGGACAGGTGACGGCACCGGAGGCGCCATCGTCACCCCCTCTTCCTCTTGCGTGCAAGACTCCACCCAAGCATTGTTCGTGGCACTCCAGCGTTTCGAAGATCGACTACTGCGTGACCCATCGATCGCACGGCTACCAAAGAATGACCCAGGACGCTTGCGGCTCGCTCAGCTGCAACGGGTGCTCACCAGCGTAGAAGCGCGGCTCTTGCCACTCGGCGGGCTGCGCACCGATTGGCGTCACGCTGCGAGCCTGAGTGTGACGAAACGTACCGAACCCGTTTCACCACTCCTCGGCGCACTCCGTACCCTTCTGACGATGAGGACCATGCTTCCCCGCTTCGTGCATGACGAGCTCGGTGATTATGCCCTGCAAGAAGGTGCCGAAATCGTCATCCTCCGCACGAACCAAATCGGTGGTGTCGTGGATGGAGTATTCCCGACGGCACCTCAATCATTGACCCATCGCTAGCTAGTCGCGGCTTGTACCATCCACGCGACAGGCCGATACGGGTTCCTCTTCGGCAGGGGCAATGCGCCTCACACCAACCTCCGACGGCGAGATGCTCCGCTCCGCCAGTGCCCCTCTCCGGAGAGAGAGTTCGAATCCCTCACCGGCAAGGATACCGCGCATCTGTGTCGACTGAATGTACCGAAGAGCCTCCCGTAGCTCTTTTTCCTCCTCACCACTTAGGGAGGGCAAGGGCTGTGGGGCACAAATAGAGATGCTGCGATTCGATGCCATCATGACGGCAACGCCACTGCGATGACGTGCCCCGTCGAACGTCAAGCACCATTCACTCGGATGACTCCACATATTGTCACAGATTTCCAGCGTCTCGCCCCGCATTTTCTCACGATGTTCGAGGAATTCGCGTCTCTTCTCCACAATGGTCTTGAGCGATTGTCGACGTAACCACAGGTGCTCGTGCCACAACACCCCAAGGAGTGCGCTGTTCACCGCCAGCGCGCAGACCACGATGTAGTCAATCATCCCAGTTTGGCCTCCTTTTGCCGCGGTGCACCATGCCACTGCCACTAGAGCACCAAGCAAGACACGGTCCGACAACGAAGAGCACACCCGACGACGGAGCAAACACCCGCTCGGTACCAGCCTGCCACGTCCGCACACACGATGGTGCCGAGAGGCGAAACCTCCAGCTGTACAAGGCATCTCACAGGCGACCGGGGGAGCGGATTCCGTGTTCCCACAGAATCACCAGCTCAACGGTAGCCAGGGAACCACCTCGACACCGCAATTGGTGCATCGAGATTGTCGCGGGAGATGGACGATGAAAGCGTTTGTGTACCACGGGCAGCGTGATGGGAGACTCGAGGAAGTGCCGACCCCGGTGCCAGGGCCTGGGCAAGTAAAATTACGGATTACGGATGCCGGGATCTGCCAGACCCAAATCGATGAGTTCATGGAAGGCCCGTACATTATCAACCGCGCTCCCCACCCGCTGACGGGAAAGGCGCTCCCCCTGATCCCTGGCCACGAGGTAGGAGGAATCGTTGAGCAGCTGGGGCCAGGCGTCGATACCCGCTGGCTTGGCAAGCAAGTCGGATTCCTGCCCGCGAAGACTTGTGGAGATTGCCGCTTTTGCCGGGCAGGCGAAATCGCACTGTGTGATCAGTTGGCCTACTTTGGTCTGCTGGGTGGTGACGGTGGCTTCGCCGAATATATGGTCTGCGACACCAATATGATTTTCGAGTGCAGTCGACGGGAACTTCTCAGTTACGTGGAGCCTCTTGCATGCTCCATTCACCAAGGAAACAAGATCAAGCGGTTCGGTCGCTCCAACAACGTGCTCATTCTTGGGGCAGGAGCCCTGGGGGTGTCGGCGGCCGCGGTCTTTTCCAAGCATTTCGGTTTTGAAGTCACGATCACAGACCCGCTCCCAAACCGGCTGGAGCGATGCGCAAAAGCCGGGTTCATCACCGCCAGCCGAGAGCAGTTGCGCGACCGTCGTTTCGATGTTGTCGTAGAGCTAGCGGGCTCCAATCACACCAACACCGAGGGTGCATTCATCGAGGCCTTTGACTATCTCCACAAAGGCGGTTCTCTATTTCTCGTTGGAACGTACTTTCACCCTCTCAAGCTGGTCCCCATGGCCAGTCTCATCGTCCCCGAGAAAAATGTAATCCCCTGCTTCGCCTACCACCAAGAAGACGTCGATCAGCTCAGTGCAGCCATGGACGCAATCAAGGATATCGATTTCGAGATCTTCAACGACTATCTTCCCTTCGAGAAGATACTCGACGAAGGTTATTTCCGCGCTGAGGTTGACAAAGACAGCTTCACTCGATTGGTGTTGCGCTTCGAATAACCCATGTGTTGAGCAGCACTGTGGCAGGAGAGCTCCCGCCAAGCACAGGAGCTCTTCGCATGAGGAGCCAACGATACGGGAGCGGTGCCATGCGCAGGAATGAGTCCCCAGGCGCTGGCCTCGACTCACCTCAGCCAGGTAAGCTACTACCGCGATGAGTCCCGAGATACCACCCTCCAGCACGGGTCAACAAAACGCGCTGAGCGCCGAGCTCTTGTCGCGGGCAGAGTTGCTTTGCACTCAGCTGTTCGAGCTCAAGGGGCTGAAGCTGCTGGCAGTCACCTCACCCACTCCCGCCCCATCCGGCACGACGATCCCAGTACCCAGCTGCGGTGTCATCGTCACCTATGAAGGCGAACTGAGTTTTCGTGAGAAATACCGCATCAAACTTCTCGTAGAGTTCGTCATTAAGGAGTTCAGGGCGCGATTCGATGAGGGGGAGAAATACACATTCCTTCGCCGCGAG
>JBMTAX010000244.1:0-5409 GCA_049429145.1 Myxococcota bacterium | reverse complement strand
TTGCTTGCTGGGCCAAGGAGGCCCCATGGAGCCAGAGGACGCGAAGCCGTCACTGGACGCACGACGCTCTCGCTGGGCGCGGTGGCGTGATCTTGACGTCTGGCGCCCCGGGGTGCGCGCTGTTCGCGCGACGTGGGCGACGGCGAATGCTCACAACACGCCCCTCGTAGCCGCGGGGGTGGCCTTCTACGCGCTGTTGGCGCTGTTCCCCGCCCTCGTCGCCGCGGTCTCCCTCATCGGCTTGGTGCTCACCCCACAAGAAGTGGAGCGGCAGGTCGCCGGACTTCTGACTGCGTTGCCCACGCAAGCTGGCGCGCTCGTGCGCGTGCAGCTAGAGCGGATCGCGGGGACGGCCCCTCCACGTCTCGGAGCGGGCCTCGTGCTCAGCGGCGGCGCCGCGCTGTTCAGTGCCTCCACCGCGATTGCGCAACTGCTGCGAGCCCTCGCCCTCGTGTTCGAGCAAGCGCCCCTCAGCATTTTGCGGGCGCGGGCGCTTTCGCTTGGCCTTACGCTGCTCGCGCTCTTGCTTTGCGGCGTCGTGTTCTTCCTCGTCGGGGCCGCGCCGCCTCTGCTCCGCTGGCTGCGCGTCGCGCCAGAGCTCCTACGGGCGGTTGGGCTGTTGCGCTGGGGGGTCCTCGTCGTCGTGGCGTGGCTCGGCCTGTCTGCGCTGTACCGCGCAGCGGTTCGGTCTGCGGTCGAGCGCCCTCATTGGTGCAGCCCGGGCTCGGTGGTGGCCATGGGACTCTTGCTCATGAGTTCCTGGGCCCTATCGACCTACCTTGGCTTGCTTGGCTCCTTACAGGAGACCTATGGCGCGCTCGGCGGTGTGATCGTGTTGCTTCTCTGGCTCTACCTCGTCGCCCTAGCGGCGCTCGTGGGCGCGGAGCTCGACGTGGCGATCCGCACACGGAGACCAGCTGCAGCGGCTGGGTGACCGCCCACGCAGAGCGTATGGCTTGCCCTAACATGGCGTTGCTCGACGGGGAGCCCCATAGACAGACCTGCCCCAAGAGGCTCCCCTGAGGTGATGAAACTCGTGCACGCGCTCTGCCCTGTGGCCGTCCTCGCTGTCGCTGCAACCCCTGCCTCGGGCTACAAGGTGCAGGGCCCTTCGTTCGACAGGGAAGGTGGCCCGGTGCCTTTTCACCTCGAGCCGAACGGCTCTGACGATGTCACCGATGGCAGTGACCTCGATGAAGTGCGGGCCGCTTTCCGAATGTGGTCCTGCGTAGAGGGCAGCGGGCTGCGTTTCCTCGAGTCGCTCACGCCAGGCGAGAGGCAAGAAAGCCTGACCGACGGTCGAAACAACGTATTTTGGGATGAGGACGGTAGCTTCGGCCTTGGGCCCGGCACCTTCTCGATCACAAAGACGACGCCATACGTCCCGGGGCAACCAGCCGTCCGTGACAACGCTGAGATCATCTTCAATGGGTTTGACCACCGCTGGGCAACGGGTACCCCTTCCGACGCTGACCGCTTGCCCATCTTCAACGTCGCGTTGCGGGAGATAGGGGTTGTGCTCGGCCTCGAGGCAGAGTGCACCGTCGAGGATGACCCAAACACATGCCCCGGTCCCGAGACCTCGGTGATGTCGCCGTTTATTCCGAACGCGCCCCGCGAAGGCCTCCGCGACGATGACGTCGCTGGCGTACTCGCGCTCTATGAAACGAGCGATGGCTCGAGTTGCACGGGCCCCTACCGGCAAGGAGAACCGTGCCAATGCGACGGCGAATGCGTGGAGGGGATGATCTGTGCGACCGGGGGCGAAGGGAGGCCGGTGTGCTCGCCCCTCTGCTCGAGTGACGACGTCACCTGCCCACCGGGCTTCGCCTGCGTGCTCAGCGCCGCGACGAGCGATGACGAAGCTGCGCGAGGCCAGTGTGTGCAGGTGCCGGCGGGAAGCACTCTCCCTCTCGCTGCGGCCTGTGACAGCGACCGTCAATGCAGCGATGGTCTGTGCGCGAGTGTGCCGTCCATTGGGCGCAGTGCGTGTCGCGTCAGCTGTGAGACTGACGATGAATGTCCCGATGCTTACGTGTGCAGTGAAGGGCACTGCACGTGGAAGGGGAACTTCGGCGGCAATCCGTGTGCCGACGGCTCGTGTTCGTGTGATGGAACGTCGGGGACGCCGGCGGTGGGCCCATGGCTGGGAGCGCTCGCGTTTCTCATCGGATGGTATCGTCGACGGCGATCGCAGCGCTGAAGGTCAAGCGGCAGGATTCGTCTCGGGGGCGAGCACGGGTTCGGCGGCGGCTGCGTCGCGCTCCCTACGTCTTCGTCGAAAGAAGATGATCTCCTCGAGCAGTCCCTCGAAAATGTAGCCACCGATGAAGACGACGAGGGCGGCGCTTGGGTGAAAGCGCAGCGAGACGGCAAAACCCGCTCCTAAGACGAGGACGATCACAGGGAGCGTGCGCAGCGAGGGACGGAAGTCTTTGAAGGTGCGGTAACGAACATTCGACACCATGAGGTAGCAGAGCACGACGACGAGAAAGAGCACGCTCTTGTGGGCCTGCACCGCGGTGGCGATGGTGAAGTAATGCGCGATGACGAGGCCGACCAGCATCGCGGCAGCCATGGGGATGGGCAGGCCAACGAAATAGCGCGAGCTACCCTCCCCGCGTGACGCGAGGACGTTGAAGCGGGCGAGGCGGATCGCGCCGCAGGCAGCGAAGCTGAATGCTACCAGTTTCCCGAGCAGCCCAAGCGGTACGAGGGCCCACTTGTAGACGAGGACGCTGGGGGCCACACCGAAGCTGATGACGTCGGCGAGGGAGTCCATCTGTACACCGAAGTCGCTCTGGGTGCGTGTCAGGCGCGCGACGCGCCCGTCGAACATGTCGAAGAAGGCGGCGAAGAAGATGGCGATGCCCGCCTGGTAAAGCGCGAGGCGGTCAGCCCCGGTCGACGCCTCGAGGATGGCCCATAGTCCGCAGAAGATGCTCGAAACGGTGAAGGCGTTCGGAAGGATGAACAACGCCTTGCGCAGGTCGAAAGGCAGTCGTCGTCGACCTCGGGGGTCGCGTCTTGCGGGCAGCCGGAATCTGCGAAAACGCAGACGCCCGCCCTTCGGAGACCCAGCGACGTCTTCGCGACGTGACGGATCGCTCACGGTGCGCCCTCATCAGCAGCACCGGGATCGCGCGTGAACCCGCAGCGGTCGGTCCGCTGGTTGGCAAGGTCTTCACAGGTACAGGTGACGAGCGCTGCGGCACAAACCTCTTCCTGCTCGGCGGTCGGCGACGGCTGCGATTGTTGCTGAGCGCTCACCTCGGCGAGACAGGCTTGTCGCTCGCCACGGGTCGCACCGCATTCGCAGACGAGGTCAGCGAGCTGCTCGCACGGATTGGCGCAGCCCCCGAGAGCAGGCGCGATGGCCAGCAATAGCAAGAAGAGGCTGTGGGTGCGTCGCAACATAGGAGGCCGATAGCGAGGGAGAGGCAGTGTTGAAAGGGAGAACGACGGTCACTTGTGCGGGTCCAAGTCCCCTTGGACCAGGAACTCGCAAATGATGCGAGCCACCTCGGGGGAATTCATGATGAAAGTGTGCATGGCTGGCACCACCCGATGGACATGAGGCGTGGGCAGCCGGGTCTCGTCGATCCCGACCACGCCGTCACTGCCATCGCCGGTGCCATATGGCAAAATCGGGCTGAGCCGGCCGGCATCTCCTGCGATGACCAAGGTGGGCACCTTCGGAATGGGCAGCTGCGCGTAAAAGTCAGGGTCGGCGAGCCGCTGGCCTGCGTCGGCTGCCAGTCCTCGGTAGAGAAGCCGGTTCCGGAGGAGACCCGCGAGCCTCGGGGGCTGGTTCGGCGGTGCGAGCATCACGAAACGATGAAATCCCTCAGGCAGCCGGTCGCTTGCACAACGGGTGATGATGTTGCCGAGAGAGTGCCCCACCACCGCATACCCGCCTCGCGTCTCGTCATCGCTCACGTCGTGCGCGCGCACCCGGTGGATGTGCTTGCGCCACGCCTCGGCGATGTGTTCGAGAGACTGGGTGCTGACCCGATACCCGAAGAGCGATGGGGTGTGGCCGGCTCGACGCAGCCGGGTAGCAAGCCAGAACAGGGAGGCCCGCGATCTGCCCATGCCGTGGATTAAAAAGACACGCACGAAGACAGGGTAAGGCCACAGGGGGGCGCCGTGCATCCCTTGCGCGGGCCCCCTGAGGTAGACTTGGGGGCTCCGGCGGGCCCCGTCGGTGGCCCCAGGACGAGACCCGTGGGAACCCTCGTGTATCACTTGTTGCGCGCATTCCTGTGGCTCGTCACGCGGGTCTTTTTTCGTACCGTGGAGGTGAGTGGTCTCGAGCACATCCCCCCGCGGGGGGCTGTCATCTTCTGCGGCAATCATCCAAACTCACTGCTCGACCCGGTGCTGATCACGACAAGCTGCCCACGTCGAGTCCGCTTCGCCGCGAAGGACACCCTGTTTGAATCTCGCTTTTTGCGCCCGTTCCTCCTGGCTCTCGGCGCAGTGCCCGTTCGAAGACGACAAGACCACATGGATGCCACCGTGCTCAACAACGAGCGGGCGTTCGAGGTCTTGCACGAGGTGCTACGAGGGGAAGGCGCATTTGGGATTTTCCCAGAAGGCATCAGCCATTCCCTCCCCGCTCTCGCGCCTTTGAAGACGGGGGCGGCCCGCATCGCCCTCGCGGCTGCGGCGTCGGGGATAGAAGTTCATCTGGTTCCCTGTGGTTTATCATACCATCACCGCACCAAGCTCCGCGGGCGCGTATTGGTGCATTTCGGCGCGCCTCTCCTCATCGACAAGGGCCGACTTGAGGTCTTCAGGTCGGATCCACATGCCGCCGCGCGCGCATTGACCCGTGACCTCGATGGCGCGCTGCGCGCCGTGACCATCAATGCCCCCGACTTCGAGACCATGCGGGTACTCGACGGGGTGCGCAGTCTGTATCGGCCGCCAGGACATGCCCTGACGCTCGTGGAGCAGGCGGAGATCTCACGGCGTTTCCTCGACCATTACGCTCGCCTCGCGCAGCGTGACGACGTCGCAGAGCTGTATCGGCAGATCGACGCTTACCTGCGACGTCTCGACACCTTTGGGCTGCGCGACGAGGAGGTAGGTCGCCCGTTGCAGCGTCGAGTGTGGCTCCGCAAGATGTTGGCGCAGCTGTTCCTGCTCACGGTGCTGCTCCCCCTCGCACTACCGGGGGTGTTGTTGCATGTGCCCATCTTGCTGCTTGCGGTGGTGGCGGGGGACAAACTCACTCGTCGGGAAGATGTCATCGCGACCACCAAGGTAGGGGTGGCGACACTGCTCACGCTGACGGCGCACGGTTTGGCAGGCCTCGTCGCGTTCGCACTGCTGAAGGGACCGCTCGGTTATGTGGTGCCGCCGCTGCTGGTCGTCGGGCTGTCGGCGTCGGGCTACGCGACC
>JBMTAX010000243.1:0-5435 GCA_049429145.1 Myxococcota bacterium | reverse complement strand
CCCCCACCACCGAGGTGCCGGTGGAACCTACAAGCCCCATGACGGGGACGCGGGTCGCGCCTCTCTTGGTCGAGGGCGCTTGGCGACCGTCTCTCGGCGAGCTGGTCACGCTGCACCTTGGCCTCGGTGGCGGCCTCTGCCTCATCGACACCCAGAGCGCGGTCAGTCGCACGGTCGCGAGTTCCCTACGAGGGGAGATGGTGCTGGGCGCCTCTTTTGCCGCGGGCCCGGGTGAAGTCGAGGGGTGGGCAAGTCTCGGCGTCGACGCCCCCCTCGGCGCGAGCCGTGGCTTGTCATGGGGTGCAGGGGGGCATCTCGCATACCGCCTCTCCTTATGACGCCCCGACGCACGTTCTCCGCTGTGGGGCTTCCCCCCGCTCCGCGCCCCTCTTTTTTGTCCCGGTTCGCCGAAGTGTGCTCCCGAGGAGGAGGGCCTCGGTCAGGTACCCGGTTGGCGGATGACGGGAAGTCGGTAGCGTAAGCAACGGAAAGGGCCAGGTCCCGCAAGGTGTCTCGAGCGCGATGCCCGCAGCGGCATTAGCCCGACATACCACCGTCGCAAGACACGCTTGTGACGTCGACGGACCGCGAATGGCAGGAGGCTGACACCATGGTGCGCGCATTTGACCGTCGTGAATTCCTGAAGTGGACCGGCACGGGGGTCGCGAGTCAGTTCCTCTTGAGCTGTGTCGACGGGGCCTCTCCTTCGTCGTCGGGCCGCAAGACGGGGTCACCAGGGGTGGGCGACACACTCGACGGTGGGGTGACCGTGGCGCCCCCGCCGGGGCTCGTGGTGCCCGACCTCTTGAACCGTACCCCTCGCAGCGTGCTGCGCGGCACCGACGACGAGCTCGACCTCGACCTCGCCATTCTCGACGGCGTCTTGCCCGCTGACATGCACGGCCACTACTTCATGGTGTGCGCCGTGCCGAAGCAAGATGGGAACTTCATCATCAACGGCGATGGCATGATCCACCGCCTCGACTTCGGCGACGCCACAGTGCGGCTGCGCACCCGTCTTGCGAAGACGCCCTGCTATTACGCAGAGAAGGCCGTGGCCGGCACCGACGACGCCTTCGAGAGCAAAGGCGCTGCACGACTGTCGAAGGCCCTCGGGGTACGAAACCAAGCGAACACGGCGTTGGTTCCCATGGGCACTGATCGCATGCTCGTGACTTTCGACGCAGGACGTCCTTTCGAGATCGACCCCGTCTCCCTCGAGCTCAAGACCCCTGTCGGTTACAACAGCGAATGGCAGAAGGCACTCGACCTGCCTGACTTCATGGCGCGTATGGTGCTCGGGACCACTTTCCCTCTGGTCCAATCCACCGCCCATCCCTGTTACGACCCGTACACCCAAGAGGTGTATTCGCTGAATTATGGCGGCGGCCTCATCGAGATTCTGGGACAGCCCGTCGGAGGGGCACCATTCACGCACATCATGCGCTGGGATGGCGTCGGGAACCTGCGGCACTACAAGCTCAAGCTCAGCGACGGCAGCGCGGTGGCCATCGAGCAGAGCGGCCACCAGATGCACGTCACTGAGCGCTACATCGTGGTGATGGACTGTTCGTTCCTCGTCGAGACGGACTTCATGTTCAACCCCGACTCGTTCCAGACGCAGAAATCGGAGACCGTGCTGTACGTGGTGCGTCGGGACGACGTGAACGCTGCAGCCAATGGCGCCGAGGTGGTCGCACAACGCTTCACCATCCCCCGCGAAGCGCCACACTTCCTTGTGGACTACGAGAACCCCGATGGACGCTTGGTGGTGCACCTCGTGCACAACAATGCCTACGATGCCTCGGAGTGGATGCGCGCCAGCGACGTACGCTACGACTCCGGCGCGAGCATCGAGAGCGACCTCCGCGGCATGCTGGCGACGACCACCGACAATAATTTTGTTGGCCGCTATGTGATCGACGTCGACGGTGGCGCGCTGATCAATAACGAGACCCAGCTGCTGCAGCACGATGACTTCACTTGGGGTGTCACGCTCTACACCCACGAAGGCATGTGGATGCCCGAGCGCCACGAGGACCTATGGTGGATCTCGGCAGGCTTCGCCCCCGACACCCTGCCGGAGCGGGTCGGCGACGCCTATGCGGGCTATCCCCACCGCAGCGTCCCGATAGCGAACTTGCCTTTCGCTGACGGCAAGCCCTGCGCGCTGTTCCGCTCAAATGTGAGAAGCGCGCAGATCGCCGACGGCTACCAGTTCCCCCGCGGGCGCTTCGCGTCCTCGCCCCAGCTCGTACCGCGTTACAATCCGCGATCTGCGACCGACGGCTACATCGTCTGTACGGTGATCTCCGACGACACCAGCACCGCTAGCTCGAGCGGGGACGAGTTTTGGATCTTCGATGCCGCCAACCTGCAGCAAGGACCCATCTGCCGCCTTGGCCACGCCCGCCTAAACCTGCCCTTCACGCTGCACACGACGTGGACCCCCACCATTGAGGCGCGTTCTGCCTCCTATAAAGTGGACGTGCGGCAAGACTACGCAGAGCAAGTGGCCAAGCTCTCGCCTACGCTGCAGGCGATGTTCGAGCGCGACGTGTATCCGCGCTTTGGTTGATCCCCCGTCGAGGGGGGAATGGGGAGGACCGCGACCGATGGACGCGCAAGTACGCACCGAAGCAGAGCCAAGCCTCTTCCCCGGCCTCGACGCCGTCGTCACCCGGGTCGCCGAGCAGGCGATGGCGTGGGTCGACACCCCCATCCGAGATCGCCTCGCGCTGCTGCGCGAGGTGCGGGAACGGTTCTATGCGGTCTCCACGACTTGGGTGGACATGAGTGTGCGTGCGAAGGGACTCACCCCGGGTACGAGCGCCGCGGGGGAAGAGTACGCCCTCGTCATGGCGACGCTGAAACTGCTTCGGCAGATCCATGGCACCCTCTCTCCGCTCGCCGATGGGGAACAGCCTCGGCTGCCGGGTGCAGTGCGCCGCCGCGGCGACCAGCTCATCGTCGAGGTGGAGCCCGAAAGGGCCGAGCGCGCGCAGCTTGGCGATGCTCGCTTCGAGGTGTGGCTCAAGCCAGGTGTCGACGAGCAGACCCTCCGTGCGGAGCAAGCGCAGCGATACCGCCAGCGGCGTCGTAGAGGTGAAGTGTGTTTGGTCCTCGGTGCTGGCAATGCCTCGGTGCTCGTGCCGAGCGACGTGCTGCATGCGCTCTTCAGCGAAGACCGAGTGGTCGTCTTGAAGATGAACCCGGTGAATGAATACCTCGGCCCCCTCATGGAAGAGGCCTTCGCGCCGCTTATTCGTCGCGGCATTCTCGGGGTGGCCTACGGCGGTGTAGCGGAAAGCGCGTACCTCACGGAGCACCCCCTCGTCGATGTGTGGCACCTGACGGGTTCCTCGAATACCTACGACGCCATCGTGTGGGGGAGTGGAGAGGAAGGCGCTGCCCATAAGGCAAACAAGCAGCGCAAGAACGCGCGACCGTGCAGTGCTGAACTGGGCAACATTTCGCCAATCCTCGTGGTGCCGGGCCCTTGGACGCCGGCGCAACTGCGCATGCAAGGCCTACATTTCGCCTCCATGGTGGGTGTCAACGGTGGCTTCAACTGCTTGACCCCTCACCTCTTGGTGCAGCACCGACAATGGGAGCAAAGAGGGGCGCTGCTCGATGAGATGCGCGATGCGTTTCGGCGTATCCCGACGCGTAGTGGCTATTACCCGGGGGCCAAAGAGCGGCACGCCGCCTTCGTGAAGGCCTACCCAAACCAAGCCGAGTGCTTCGGTGACGACGAGGATGGCCGCTTGCCTTGGGTGCTCATCCCTGGGGTCGAGACTGACGCCGAAGAGAGAATGGCCTTCGAGCGGGAATGTTTCTGCGGGCTACTCGCCGAGACACCCATCGATGCGCCGAGCGTGCCTGAATACCTCCGCAACGCCGTGGATTTCCTCAACGAGCGCGTGTGGGGCAATCTCGTCGTGAGCCTGTTCGTGCACCCCGCTTCGATGCGAGATCCTGCTGTGGCTGCCGCAGTGGAAGACGCCATCGCAAAGCTCCGTTACGGCAGCGTGTGCGTGAACACCTGGGGCGCCATCGGGTACGCCGTCAGCGGCTTGCCTTGGGGTGCATACCCAGGGAACCCCGCCGAGGACATCCAGTCGGGGAACGGTTTCGTCAACAACACCCACATGCTGCCCCACGTCCAGAAATCAGTGCTTCGGGTCCCGTTTGACGGGAGGCCGTCGGTGAACCTGCTCATGAAAAACGGATGGGCACTGCTGCAGGCGCTCGCAGAGCGGGAATATCATCCGACGCCTTGGAACCTCGCGAAACTGATTTTCCACGCGATGAAGGGCTGAGGCGTTCGACTCAGTTGCGCGACGGCAAACGTGTAGCGAGGGCCAAGGGAACAACCAACATCAGGGCCCCGAAGTAATAGGGCAGCGCCGACCCAAATCGCCAATAGAGCGATGCGGCAAGCAGTGGCGCAATGGCGCGCGCCAGCGACCCGAGGGAACGAAACACGCCCAGCAGCTCTCCTTGTCGATGCTCGGGCGCGTACAGGGATGCGAGTGCCGTCAAAGTCGGTGTCGCCAATGCACTGCCGACTGCGAGCAACAAGAGGCCCCCATAGAGAAGGACCTCTGTCGTCGCAGCACCGATGCTCACAAGACCCGGACCGATGAGCACGATGCCCGCGAGGGTCACGCGCTTTTCGCCGTAGCGAGGTGTCAGCCGTCGCACGACGCCGCCTTGCACGAGCGCCACGAGGAAACCGACATACACAAACATCAGCGCGTTCTTCAGCGACGAATATCCGAAGCGGTCGCGGGCGAGGAAGGTGAGGGTGAATTCCATTCCCGCAAAGGCCGTGGTGTAGAGGAAATAGACGACGTTCGTCAGCGATACCCCGGGGACGCCGGTGGGCCGAAACAAACGAAGCGGGTTGACAGAACGTGCTTGCTTGGGCCCGTCACCCCGACGTGTCTCGTGGAAGCGCAGGGCGACCCTCAGCAGATTGATGGCGCTGAGCCCACAGGCCACGAGGGCCGCCCCTGAGAAGGGGTTGATGCCTGGCAGCGACGGCAGCAGCTCGTCGAGGCGCAACAGACTGAGGCCTCCACCGAGGGAGGGTCCGACGAGAAACCCGACCCCGAAGGCTGCACCCAAGAGCCCCATGCCCTTCGAGCGGTTTTGGGCATCGGTGACGTCGGCCACTGCCGCGGTGGCCACCGACAGGTTCCCGGCCATGAAGCCGCCGAGGACGCGGGCAGCGACGAGGAGCGAGAAACTTCCGGCGAAGAACCACAAGACGTAGGAGAACGTCACACCGGCCACGGTGACGAGGAGGACAGGTCGTCGACCGATGCGGTCAGACAAAGCCCCCCAAAGGGGCGCTGCGACGAATTGCAGCAGGCTATAGACAGAGCCAAGGACGCCACCGAAGAGGACCACCGTGTAGTATTCGCTCT
>JBMTAX010000242.1:0-5450 GCA_049429145.1 Myxococcota bacterium | reverse complement strand
CGATCTAGCGAAGGGGTCGACGGTGGCGCCGCCAGAGCCAACCCCTGCGCGTTGCAGAGAGTCTGCGTCTGCTGGGCCCTTCTGGAAGGCACCGTCGAGGTCGATGGCACTGTCGTCTGTCACTTTCGCTGCCTTCGACTTGGCGCGCTGTTTCTTCAGGTACGCGGCCTTTTCCGCAAAGTAACGTTGACAGTCAGGGGTACCGGGATTCAGGACGCATTTCTCTTCCATGTCCGGTTTGACGTCGTCCCAAGAGGCGAGGAGGCGCTGTTGTGGCACTTCTACCCCCGTGGTCTCGGCGGCGTAGCTCAGCGCGCCATGCAAGCCAGGTATCTCCCAGCGGCCGGTCCAGTCACCCCAGGCCGCCACGACAAGCGCGACGACCCCTGCCACGGCAGAGACCGCGTAGGTGCGATGCTTCGCTTTTCGGTTGGCGAGTCCAGCCTGCATAATGAAGACGCGGGTCGCCTCCCCGGGTTTGGTGGTGGCGTCGAGCGGCCCGCTGGCGGCTGCAGCCGCGGCAAACGGATCGTTGATCGCGCCCCCGGGGTTCGGGGCCACCGCCGGCGTCGGGCTGGCGGGAACGCTCACCGCCCTCTCTGCCCTGGCTTTCTGCAGGTCCACCACTTCCCCCGCCGCGGGTGGAGGAGCCGCGTTCGCGGGCAAGGTCCCCGGTTGCCGGTTCGCGAGGTGAGCGAAGTCAGGGAGCTCTTGCAGACGCATCCACGCCGGCATCTGGCTATGCCAACAGTAGGAGCGCGCCGAGATTCGTCCCTCGTCGAACAAGCGTTCGACCCCGTCCCGTTTCATAGGGCCATGCTGCGTGCCCTTGATGGCGACCCACCACTCCGTGTTGGCAGGCGCTGGCTTGCTCAGGAAGTCCAGGTTGGGGATGGGGATGTTCACCGACGTCGTGGGCGCCGGTCCGCGCAGCACATGAGCGTGCGCGCCGCTCGCCGCCACCTGGGCCTGTGCAGGTACGGCGCTGGCGCTTGGTTCGCGCACCACGATGATGTTGCTGCACGTCTTGCAACGAATCTTCAAGACTTTGCCGCGGACTTTGTCGTCGCTGATGGAGTACCGCGTCGAACAGCGGTCGCAAACGAACTTCATTGCTGCCTCGCCTAGAGCCCAAACCCACGCGGGTCTGGCGGCCTCGCCGCCACAACCCAAACTCTTGCCTTGCACGGGGAAAGACGAGCCGCAGCTCGATCACCCCCATCCCGAGATGCCTACCCTATCAACGAACGCCCCATAAGTCCGATCTCTGGCCGCCTGTTCCCGCGCAAAGGAAGGCCGCGAGGGCAGGACAACGGAGGACTCGAACATGTGTGTCTTTCCTCCGTGGCCACAAGATTTTGTCGCGTCCGTGAGAAAACGAGCACGAGGGGTTCCTGAGCGCACATCCCAGTCCGCCAACGGCCGCTCCGGATTGGTTCGAGGACCCTGTCGAAGTTACGGCGGGCGCGACAGCGAGCGCCGCGAACTCGAGAGCAGCATCAAGCATCTTGCCCAGAAACGCCTGGATGATCGGTTCCGCCGAAACGGGTGGAGACGGGTGGAGACTGCGTGTCCGTCTCAGTGCTTCACGCCAGTGCCGGGGGGAAGCGAAAGGCCTCAATCCAGCTTGGCCTTGACACCCTACGGGGCCACCGCGTTCCCGGGGGGACGGGCAGAACCGGTTCGCCCAGAGCACATCATGGGTTGTGTGTCAGCGCGATGTGTGAGGTCAGCGAGCGCTCGCCCTGCTGGCCGCCTCCTAGGACTCGCCGAGCGCCTCGCTGTCGTTCGGTTCAGGGACCACGATGATGTTGCTGCATGTCTTGCAACGGATCTTCAGGCCTTTTCCGCGAACGTGGTCGTCGCTGACGGAGTACCGTGTCCCGCATTGGTCGCATACGAGCTTCATCCCTACCTCGCCAAGCACCGAGACCCAGGTGAGTCTCGCGAATTCATTGTCACCACCCGCACTGGGGCATCGCACGGGGACACAGGAGCCCCGACTCGAAAGCCCCCCTTCCGGATCTTCCGACCCTACCAGCGATCAGCATGTCCCGTCCCCCCTTTGGTCAAGCGCATCCGCGCGACGGGGAGCGGCGGCGGGAGCGCAACTGGCCAGAGGAGAAGCACGTGCACGTGTTGACATCGGGAGCGGTGGACACTTTTATCCGCCCCAATGAACGTGCGAAAAATTGGAATCCTGACTGGGGGCGGTGACTGCCCTGGCTTGAACGCTGTGATCCGTTCGGTGGTGCTCCGCGCCGAGTCGATGAATATCGAGGTCCTCGGGGTACGTGGCGGCTGGCGCGGCTTTCTCGAGAACGACACCGAGCGCCTCACTCGAGAGCGGGTGCATGGCATTCTCGACCTCGGCGGGACGATCCTCGGAACCACCCGCGTGAACCCGTACCAAGAGACGGGCGGCCCCGATGCAGTCCGCGCCGCTTTCAAGGCCTGGCGCCTCGACGGACTCATCGCCGTGGGCGGCGAGGGCACCCTGAACCTCGCGCGCATGTTCGCCGAGCTTGGGCTACCCGTCGTGGGCGTACCGAAGACCATCGATAACGACCTCGGAGGCACGGAGGTCACCTTCGGCTTCGATACTGCGGTGACCATTGCCACCGAAGCCATCGACCGGCTGCGCACTACTGCCGAGGCGCACGAGCGCGTGATGGTCGTCGAGGTGATGGGGCGCCACGCCGGCTGGATCGCATTGCATGCTGGACTTGCCGGCGGCGCCGACGTCATCTTGGTGCCTGAGAAGCCGGCTCTGCTCGACGAGGTGTGCGAGAAGATTCACTTCCGCCGTGCACAAGGGCGACAATCCTCCCTGGTCGTCTGTGCAGAGGGAATGAAGCTTCGGGAGAGCCCCGAGGGAGAGGCGCGCCTGCTCCTCGCCAACGACGAGCCCGACGCCTTCGGGCGCCCACGTCTCGGCGGTGCCGGTGTCTATCTCGCGAAACGCATCGAGGAGATCACGGGCATCGAGACCCGCGTTACCGTGCTCGGCCACGTGCAGCGTGGGGGGCACCCGACGGCTCGTGACCGGCTTCTCGCCTCGCGATTTGGAGTGCGCGCCGTAGAGATCCTCAGCGAGGGCAAGTTCGGGCACATGGTGGCCCTACAAGCCAACGAGATCGTCGATATCCCGCTCAAAGACGCCACCGCGCGCCTCAAGACGGTCGACGAGAGTTGGCTCTCCCTGGCGGAACGCCTGACACAGTGAGGTTCGCTCCTCTGGCTGCTTCAGGCGCCACTTACCTCGACGCGATGTCCAGCGATGCGAAGGCCCCTGCTGCGCAACCGTGCCAGCAGGTCGTCGACGTGGCCCTGGATGGCTCGTCGGTCCATTTCTGAGCGGGCCGTGAATACGGCGTACAGACCGGATTCGCCGCGCTCGAGTTTCAGATACAAACCTCCGAAAACCTCTTCCTTGAACGCACGGTGCACCTGCGCTTTGCCGGCCGCGGCGTCTCCCACCAGCACGACGTCAACCAAGTCTTCCATGAGCTCATCCGCTCGCTCTTGCCGCGAGCCAGCAGAAAGAGGGCCGGGAGTCGACGATTTGGGCGGGTTGACGATCGTAGCGGGGGCCCGGGTTACCGCAGGGCCCACCACGAAAGGTGTCGTCAGGGGTGTCGACCGGTCCGTCGCTGTTGCGCGGTCGTCGTAAAGACGCTGCAGCAACGCCTCAGCGCGCGGGTATCGCAGGGGTCGACTTCGGGTCGCTGCAACCCTATTCGCCAGGGGCGCGCCTCGTGCGGTCTCCGCCATCACAGGCAGCGACCAGGGGCCCTCCTCGTCACCCATCTCGCAGCCCCGTTCTAGGCTTCACGGCTGCGCACCGTCGGCCTGCGTCCTCGTCGAGGAGATCGGTATCCGTGTCGACGCGCGAGAGTCCAGAAGTTCTTCCGATCAAGACCCGCCAGCCGAGCTGCTTCGCTCAGGTTGTCCTCGGTCTGCTCCAGCAAGCGACGGACGTACTCGCGCTCGAAGGCATCGAGCACCCGCCGCTTTTCTTCTTTGTAGGTCGCTGTCGTGTCGACGGGCAGTCCCTCAGAGGCATCGAGCGGATCATCGCCGAGGTCGTGAATGTCGATGAGTGAACCCGTGGAAAGCACCACGAGCTGCTGCACCTTGTTCTCTAGTTCCCGTACGTTTCCGGGCCAATGGTAGGAGCTGATGGCAGCCAGTGCCGTCGTCGAGAAACCCCGTATGTCCTTGCGATACTCGTGGCGGAACTTCTGAAGAAAGTGCATCGCGAGAAGCGGCACATCGCGTTTGCGTTCTCGCAGCGGGGGCACCACCAGTGGAACCACGTTCAATCGGTAGTACAGGTCTTCGCGGAAGCCCCCCTCTTGCACCATGCGCTTGCGGTCACGGTGGGTCGCCGCGATGATGCGGACGTCGGCGTGGTGGACCTTTGGGGAGCCGAGAGGCTTGAACTCCTTGAGCTGCAAAAAGCGCAGCAGCTTGACTTGCACTGCGGCGGAAACCTCGCCGATCTCATCGAGGAAGAGAGTGCCACCTTCGGCAGCCTCGACGAGACCCTGGGTGTCGCGGTGCGCGTCGGTAAAGGCGCCGCGTCGGTAACCAAAGAGCTCACTTTCCAAGAGGGTATCTGACAATGCTCCGCAGTTGACGGTGATAAATGGCTTCTCACGTCGACGGCTGAGCTCATGGATGCGCTCGGCCACGAGCTCTTTGCCGGTGCCTGACTCGCCATAGATCACCACGCTGGCATCAGTCTGTGCGGTCATGGGCAATCGCCGCATCAGCGCTTCCATCACCGGGGTGCTGCCGATCATGCGCGGCCTGTCGCCGCCCTCTTGCAGCGATGCCTTCAGCGCCTCGAGCTCACGCGACATCGCGACACGCTGCAAGGCAGAGTTTACCCGGTGTAGGAACACCTCGCGGGTCAGGGGCTTTTCGATGTAGTCCATCGCACCGCGTTGGATGAACCGGACCGCATCGTCGACGCTGCCGTGGGCGGTCATCAGGATCACTGGTGTCTCGGAGGACAGCTTCAAGACCTCATCGAGCACGGTCTCGCCGCTGGCACCGGGCATTCGAACGTCGGTGACGACGACGTCTATCTTCTCGCTGGAGAACCTGCGCAGTGCTTCACTGCCCGTCTCCGCGAAGACCACCTCGAAGTCTTGGCCGCGACAAAAGAGCTTCAGCATGTAGCTGATGGTGGGGTCGTCGTCGGCGATGAGCACGTGCATGGCCCCGATATCCTAGCAGCACGCGAGGTGTGCGCCGCACAAAAGTCCACTTGGGGCCCGGAGTGTCCCGTGGTGTACGAACAGAAAGAGGTGGAGGCCGCGCCCATCCGGATCACGGCCCGTACGTCGTCGGCCCCCGGGCATGCTGCCCCAAACCTAGCAGGCTGAGGCGAGAAGCCTCTTCAGCGGGTTTTCGCCCTGCCTGCGTTCTTGGGTTGGGGG
>JBMTAX010000241.1:0-5466 GCA_049429145.1 Myxococcota bacterium | reverse complement strand
CGTTTGACCGTGAGCGTCTTTGTAGACACCGACCCCAAGGTTGATTTTGCCGGGGCGAAGATCGGCTCGGAAAGCCTCATTCAAGCCTAAAATAGCGTCGGGCGGGGCGAGTTCGAAGCGGTCGAACATGTGAGTTAGCTCCAGTGAAAACCGAAGCCCCAGCAGTATGGAGAGGCCACCCTCGCGAGCGCATCGCAGACCGACGGGGCACCGAGACGGGAAGTTCTTAGCATGGCTTCAGTCCACAGGCTCGCGGAGCGCAGTGGTCGCGTGGTAGACCCAAAGCGGCGCGCGCTCACAACCCGAGTGCGTCCCTGCGGACCGGACTCGCGGCGAGGCGGCGCACGGAGCGAGACAGATGACCCTGGTGCACATCGACGACCTAATGCCCGGCATGGTGCTGGTCAGCGCGCTCAAGGACAGCGGGGGGCGCATGCTTCTGCCTGCAGGAGCCGAATTGGAACTTGGCCAGGTGAAAACCTTGAAGGCGCGGGGGGTCACCACCCTCGACGTTGCGTTTCCGGAAGACCTCGATGGCGAGGGCGTTGGAGGCGGGCCTGCAAAGGCGCGAGAGCCCGTGCTCAGCGACGAGGTTATCGAGCAGAGTCAGCGCTATCTCGGTGCTTATTTTGAGCCGAAGATGGTCGTACACCCCCTCGGCGACGCGTTATTTCGTCACGCAACTCTGCACTTTGCGAAGCGTCTCGCCTCTGGGCGCACCTTACCGGCGTCGCCCTTCGAGCTGGTAACTTCGGTCCCGGCGGCACCGGCACATGTCTTGGGCGCAGCGCCGAAGAATGCATCGACCCTTTTCGCCAAGAAGGTGCAGCTGGCATCGTTGCCCGATGTGTATCACCAGATCGTCGAGGTCATGCAGAACCCTCGCAGTTCAGCCTCGGACGTCGCGGCGATGGTGAGCAAAGACACGACGCTGTCCAGTCGTTTGTTGAAGCTCGTCAACAGCGCGTACTTCGGTCTCCCCGCGCGCGTCGACTCGATTGCCCGTGCCATCACACTCATCGGCACCAATGAACTCAGTACCCTCGCCCTCGGCGTATCTGTCATCAGCACCTTCCGCAGCGTGCCCGCCGGGCTCATCAGCATGAAGGGGTTCTGGCGGCACTCCATCGCCTGCGGGATCTTCGCGCGTCTCCTCGCGGCGTCCCGAGGCGGCCTGCCTGATGAGACCTACTTCGTGGGGGGTCTCCTTCACGACGTCGGGCGCATGGTGCTGCTGCAGCTCATCCCTGAAGCCTACGGTGAGGTCATCCGTCGGGCACGGACCGAACGAAAATCACTGTACGACAGCGAGCGAGAGCTGCTCGGCTACGACCACAGCGAGGTCGGGACCCTCCTCTGCCGCGAGTGGCGCCTTTCGTCGACGCTTGAGACGATGGTAGGGCAGCATCACGCCCCTGTGGTAGGGGGACACAAGCCTGAGTGCAGCATTCTCCATGTCGCCGACCTGCTGGCGAAAGTGCACCTCCTCGGTGAGAACGACGGCGGCTGTGTCATGCTTCCGGGGATCGACGATGGTGCATGGCGCTCCCTGCAGATGGAGCCGGCGACCGTGGTGGGGCTCTTCGGGCATGCCCACGACCAAATCGACGCGGTCACCCGATTGTTCCTGAGCGACGGAGAGTAACGAGCTTTCGCGAGGGCCATGACCCCTGAGGTGCGGCGCATCACGGGTAGCGCACGGTGGGCCTGTCGGTGGATGGGTACCGCGATGGACGACGCAGCTCTATCTGCTACCACCACGGTATGAAACCCGAAGTGCTCGCCCCCGCTGGTGATGAGGCCTCTTTGCGCGCAGCGATACGAGCGGGCGCAGATGCCGTCTATTTGGGGGTGCAAGGCTTCAACGCGAGGGCGCGAGCGTCGAACTTCCGTGTCGATGAGCTCGCCGGCGTGATGCAAGAGCTTCATCGCCACGGGGTGAAAGGATACGTCACCCTGAACACCCTGCTCTTCGACCACGAGCTGGACGCCTTTGCCGACACGGTCACAAAGTGCGCCGCCGCCGGGGTTGACGCCGTCATTGTCCAAGATCTGGGTGCAGTATCGCTGGTGCGGGCCATTGCGCCCACCCTGCACATTCACGCTTCGACCCAAATGACGTGCACAGACGCAAGTTCGGTCCGTCTGGCCGCGGAGCTCGGCGCCAACCGGGTTGTGGTGGGGCGTGAGCTCTCCCTCGACGACATCGCGGCGATCCGCGCGACCTGCGACACCGAGCTAGAGGTGTTTGTCCACGGCGCACTATGCGTCTCCTATTCAGGCCAATGCCTGACCAGCGAGGCCATCGGCGGGCGCAGTGCCAATCGTGGAGCCTGTGCGCAAGCCTGTCGGTTGCCCTATGAGTTCATCGTCGATGGACAAGTGCATGACGTGGGGGAGAGAGCATATTTGCTCTCTCCCCAAGATCTGGAAGCAAGCTCCCTCGTGCCTCGTCTAGCGGAGCTCGGGGTCTCGTCGCTGAAGATCGAGGGCCGCCTGAAGGGCCCCGAGTATGTTGGGTCTGCGGTCCGGCTTTACCGCGCTGCCGTCGACGGTATCCATGACGACCTCGAGCGGCGGCGTGAGGAAGCCCTTGTCACCTATTCACGGGGCTCGGGCCCAGGCTTTCTCGCTGGCGCAGACCACCAGCGCTTGGTCGAGGGACATACTTGTGAGCATCGGGGCCTTGCCCTCGGTCCCGTAGAGCGCGTCCTCCGCGAGGGGGAACGTTGGTGGCTGCGACTGCGCCCCGAACACACATTTGCTCGGGGGGCCGGACTCTTGATCGAAGGCGGCCACGCCAACCAACATGAAGCAGGCGGTCGAGTGTGGGCCATTCGGGACACGGGAACAGCGAATGACGTCGACGAGGCATCCAGGGGACACAGCGTCGATCTCTGGCTCGGACCCGATGTCGTTCTCGCCGACGTTGACGCTGGCAGACGCGTCTTCCTCAATGACGACCCTCGCGTAGAGCGCAGCATCCTGTCGACCCTGGAGCGCCAGCCACACCGCGAAGCACTGACGCTCACGGTGAGGGGACAAGAAGGCACGCCCCTCGCGATAAGGGCTGAATCCCGACGTGGACTCTGTGCGAGCGCCGAGACCGAGGGTAACTTGGAGCGCGCCAAGGGCCGGCCTCTCGATGAGAACCTATTACGGGAAAAGCTCGGCCGACTCGGCAATACGCCCTATGAGCTGAGTGTGCTGGAAAACCAACTCCCCGTGGGGCTCGCCATCTCGCCGTCGGCGCTGAACCAAGTGCGTCGCCACCTCGTGGAGCAGCTCGCGGAGGCGGCGAAGAAGACTCACGAGCTAAGAAACGTTCCCGTCAAAGACAGGCTCGCTGCCGTGCGGCCGGATACGCCGCCGCCACCGCCGGGACTCTTCGTCTTGTGCCGCAGCTTGGAGCAAGCTGATGCCGCGATCGACGCGGGTGCCGACGGAGTGTGGCTCGACCTCCTGGCGCTCACAGGAACGGGCAGAGCCCTCGAATCTCTGCAGCAGCGGCGAGCGCGGGAGGGCGGTGCGTGGCAAATCGGGGTCGCCCCTCCCCGCATTCGTAAACCGGGGGAGGAGAAGATCGATCGATTTCTGCTCGCGCAGGGTCCCGATGCAGTGCTCGTCCGCAGCCTCGGCGCACTGCGCGAGGTCTCCGAGCGAGTGGCTGCGGGGGACGCACCGCTGTTCATCGGCGACTTCTCCCTCAACATTAGCAACCAGCTGTCGGCAGAAGTCGTTTTGCAGCGTGGGCTCGGGGGATTCACACCCTCGTTTGACCTCGATGCGGAGCAGCTCGAGCACCTCTGCGCCTCGCCCCTCGGCCCCTACAGTGAGCTCGTGGTGCATCACCCCATGCCACTCTTTCACACCGAGCACTGCGTCTTCGCAGCGCTGCTGTCAGATGGCAGCGACTACCGCACCTGCGGTCGTCCCTGTGAGCGTCACACGGTCTCGTTGCGGGATCGGGTGGGGCTCGACAACCCGGTGGAGGCTGATGTCGGATGTCGCAACACCGTGTTCCACGCCCAAGCCCAAAGCGCCGCGACGCTCCTCCCGAAAGCAGTGCAGGCAGGGGTACGCAGGTTTCGCATCGAACTGGTGCGGGAAAACGCCGTTGATGTGGGTCGTGTCGTCACCTCTTACCGCCGTCTCCTCGCGGGCTCACTGACACCGAAAGAGGTGTTGCGAGAACTCAAGACTGACGGTGGCTATGGCGTGGTACGTGGCTCGTTGCGGGTGTTGCCGTGACGGGGTCGGCTCGTCCCCAGCGGTGGTCTGCCATCGCGCGTGCGCACGGCCTGCAGGCTGGCCCCCAAGGCCCTGCTTTCGAACACGCCGGTCTTGCCTTCGGTGGTGGCGCCTTTCATGTGTTTGCCGGGCTCTGCGTCGTCGACCGACGTGACCACGTAGAGTTCACCTTCCGAGCGCTGCGAGACGCTGGCATCTGTACGACGAGGGCCGGCGTATGGAAGCCACGCACCAGTCCCTACGACTTCCAAGGTCCCGGCAGCGAGTGTCTCCCGTGGCTCTTCGAGCTCGCGGGCAAATATGGCATTCGGATGATCGCCATCGAAGTGCTGAAAGAAGGGCATATCGATGACCTCCAGGAAGCACTCGAGAAAGCCGGCCATCCCACAACGGTGATGCTCCAGATAGGCACGCGGAACGCGCAGAACTTTGAGCTGCTCAAGGCGGTGGGGCGCCAACACGAACTGCCCGTTCTCAAAAAGCGAGGCATGGGCATCTCCCTCGAGGAATCCCTCTGTGCAGCGGAATACATCGTCGCCCAGGGCAACCGAAAGGTGGTGTTCTGCCTTCGCGGCGTGAAGACCCACCTCGGTGAGCCGCACCGCAACCTAGTGGATTTCGCCTTGCTTCCCGTCGTCAAGCGGCAGACCTGGCTGCCGGTATGTGTCGATCCCTCCCATGCAGTGGGTGGCAAGGAGCGGAGTGACGACGGCCTCAGCGACGTCCATCATGCCGCCGCTCAGGGAGTCATCGCGGGTGCCGACATGTTGCTCGTTGACGTACATCCCGAGCCTGCGACCGCATTGTGCGACGGTCCGCAAGCCCTCACCCTGCAAGAGCTGCCCTTTTTTCTCGACGACATGCAACGAGTCAGGCTCGTGTACGAGACACGAGCTCGCCGGGCCCGCGCCGCCGCTGACCCTGCCGCCGCGTTGCAAGAGGTTCGCCTCGGCATCGATGACGTCGACGCTGAGATTTTGGCGCTGCTTTCTAGACGAGCGGCGCTTTCCCGCGCCGCCGCCCACGCCAAGCAGGCACTCGGCCGTCCAGTGCTGGACGCAGAGAGAGAAGCGGCGACAAGGCGCTGGCGGGAACAACTCGCCGTCGCGCGTGGCCTCGACCCCGGACTCGTCGACAAGCTTTTCGATGAGATCGTAGCGTGGTCACGTCGTTCTCAAGAGGCGGGCGCACAGTTACAGGAAGCGCCCTCGGCGC
>JBMTAX010000240.1:0-5488 GCA_049429145.1 Myxococcota bacterium | reverse complement strand
CCGAGATCTCACGTCGCCTTGGCACCCTTCGACGGCAGGCCAAGAAGGCGGAGCGGTACAAGCAGCTGAAGGCTGAGATTCGTGAGATCGAGTTGAGACAGGCGGTGCTGAGCTTTCTCGAACTCACGACCGCGCTGCATTTCGAGCGCGACCACGCCACCACCGAACAGGAAGAACTCGTCTCCCAAGAGGCCCGGGTCAGTGAGCTCGAGCTGCGCATTGAAGCGGCTCGCCTCGGGCTCGCGGACGACGACGCGCGGCTCTCGCAGGCACAGTCCCGGCTGTATGAACTCGACAATGCGATCAGCCTCGCCGAGCAGACAGGGGAGCACGCGAATCGCTCTATCGAGGCAGGAAAGAAGCGTGAGGTAGAGGCCCTCGAGGAGACACGAGGACTCGAAGAGGCCCTCGTCTTCATCGCCCAGCAGCGGGAAGAACTCGAGCGAGGCACACAGGATCTTGAGGCCGAGGCATCAGGTCATGAAGACGCGCTTGCCGCAGCGCTCACCCATGTCGCCCAGCTGATGGCTCGTCGCAGCCAACGGGCCGAAGCCATCGAGGGTCTGCGCCAGCGAATGCTCCTCGCGGTGCAGAAGGCGGCAGAGGCACGCGGAGAGGTCGACAAGCTGTCCTCGTCCCGTGCGCAGCTGCGCGAGCGACTTGGTGCCCTCGAGCAGGAGCTTGCTGACGTCGAGCACCAGCTGGCAGACCGAGAGGAACGCGCGGAGGTCCTGACCGAGCAGCGCATAGACGCCGAGACCGCGCGCGTCGCCGCTGAGGAAGAGCGAGTGGTCGCCCTTGAGCACCTAGAGCAGCAAAAAAGGGAACTCGTCGAAAACGGACGCCAGGTCGACGAGCAGCGGGTTGTACTTGGCGAGAAGCGCTCGCTGTTGCACTCGCTAGAGGAAATCGCTGCTGGTTATGAACGGAGTCCCGAAGGCGTTCGGGCGCTGATGGCACGAGACCCCGGGGCGATGCGGGGGGTTCGTGGTATTCTGGCAGACCTCTTCGAAGCCTCAGAGGACGTGGAAGATGCCATCGAGGCACTCCTCGGGGCCCGCTTGCAATCGCTCGTCGTGGACGACCAGACGGCTGCTCTTGCCGCCATCGACTTTCTCCGCGGCACCGAGCAGGGGCGCGTGGAAGTCATCGTCGCCAGTGCACTCACAAGGCGTGCGTCCCCCTCCGCGGCGACGTGGCGCAACGCGCGTCCATTGCTTGACGCGATTCGGGTCGACGATCGACACGCTGAGCTCGTTGCTTCGGTCCTGCGCGGAGCCTACCTGGTCCCGAACGTCGACGACGCCTTTGCGTGCTGGTCACAAGCAGTCGAGGCGGGAATTCACCTCGTCACTTCTCGCGGGGACGTCCTGTGCCCCGATGGCACGGTGCGCGGTGGAGGCGAGAGCGAAGCAGGCAGCGGGCTTTTGCGGCAGAAACGTCAGATCCGCGAGCTGACGGAGGAGGCAGCCGAGGCAGAAGAGCGCCTCTCCGTCCTCGTCGCTCAACGGGAAGCGACCGCACAGCGCGTCGCTGACCTGGGGAGCCGCACCGAGCGGCTCGCCGGAGAGGTGCATCGCCTCCAGCTTATCGAAGTAGAGAAGCGTCAAGAACTCGCCCGGGTCGAGGATGACCGAACGAGACTGCGTCAGCGTCGAGATGAACTATCGACCGCTCGTACGCGCTATGGCGATGAGTCGGTATCGCTCGGGGAGCAACTCGAGCTTCGTTTCGAGGAGCGGAGCGCAGCAGAGGAAGAGCGCCTCGCCACGGAGGAGCAGCTCGCCCAGGCGGGCACGGAAGAGCGCGCTCTTGAAGAAGAACTTCACGTAGCGAGCGAGCGAGCGACGCAGCTGAAAGTGCGCGCCGCGGCGCATCAGGAGAGGCGCGAAAACCTTCGCCAGGGGCTCGAGCATCAGGCGCGAAACGAGCGCGACGTCCGCGGTCGTCTCGAGCGCTTGGCGCAACAGGTGCGAGAGACCTTGGAGGAGCGAGAACGCCTCACCGAGTCCATCGTGGAGTCGAGAGCACGAATCGAGGCCCTCCTCGAGGAGCGCCACGACGTTCGTTCGCGTCTCGAGACAGAGCGCGCGACCTACGAGGCTGCAGCCGCGAAAGTAAGGGAGCAAGAGGTGCAGGCGCGCACCGCGCGACAGCGTGTCGACGAGCTCCGCACGAGGCTCAACAAGGTCTCCATCCGCCTTCGCGAGCGGGAGCTTGAACTCGACGGCCTCAGCCAGCGCACCGAGACAGCCTATGGCTTGCGGCCACACGACGTGGTCTATGACTATCACCTGCTTCCCCTGCCCGACCCCCGCGCCGGAGAGAAGGTCAAAGACCTCCGCCGTCAAGTCGATGCGATGGGAGAGATCAACCTCACCGCGATCGAAGAATCCAACGAACTCGAGCGGCGCTACACGTTCTTGAAGGGGCAGAGCGATGACCTCACCCACGCGCTCACCCAACTCGAGAAAGCCATCGTCAAGATCAACCGCACGACCAAGAAGCGGTTCCTCGAGGCCTACGAATCGATCAACGAAAACTTCCAGCGGGTATTTCCCCGGCTCTTCCGCGGGGGAAAAGCTTGGCTCTCCCTCACCGATCCCAACGACTTGCTCGGTACAGGGGTGGAGATCTACGCCCAACCACCCGGTAAAAAGCTCTCCAGTGTCGCGTTGATGTCGGGCGGAGAGCAGGCCCTCACCGCAGTGTCGCTGATATTCTCCATCTTCCTGATCAAGCCCTCACCCTTCTGCCTTCTCGACGAGGTCGATGCGCCCCTCGACGAAGCCAATGTGGGGCGCTTCAACGAGATGGTGAAGGATGTCTCGAACATCTCTCAGTTCATCGTGATCACGCACAACCCGCGCACGATGGAGATGGCTGACCAACTCTATGGCGTCACCATGGAAGAGCCTGGGATTTCGAAGATGGTGAACGTGCGCATGAGCGCCGAGGCGTAACCACTGGCGCGCCTCTGGCGACGTAGCGGTCATCGTCCTCACACACCGAGCATCGCAGGCAATCGATTGCGCGTACCGCGCCTCGCGCTCTTCTCGAGCCACGCCAGCACTGTTCGCTCACTCGTATCGTAATCGAGATCGCCCTCACAGCCTTGGAGTTGCCGACGACGTCGCGCGAGATCGAAGAGCGCCAGCGAACAGGAGACGCTGACATTGAAGCTCTCGGTGAAGCCACACATGGGAACCCAAAAGCGGATGTCAGCGACGACCTTGGCCGTCCGAGTCAATCCCTCGTGTTCACTTCCCATGACGATAGCCACAGGGCGGTCTACGGGGATCTCGTCGATGGGTCTCGCCCCCGCGCCCACATCGGCAGCGCAAACCAAAAAGCCTTCGCGACGCAGAGCGGCAGCACAAGCCTGCATCTCTTTGTGCCGATGCAAGTGTACCCAGCGATCAGCGCCCCGCACGATGGTCGGGCTGCGTCGGTAGCGATGGGGCTGCTCGACGACGTGGACCGCATCTAGGCCGAATCCCTCTGCCGTCCGCACGACAGCAGAAACGTTGTGCGCATCGTAGAGATTCTCCATCACGACGGTAACAGAGCGCAGGCGCCTCTCTGCGACCTGCACCATGCGCTCCTTGCGACGAGCCGTCAGTTGCGCGGCGAGCGGGTGCTCCTCGAGGCGAGCGCGGAGGGCCTCGACGCGAGCCGGGTGCCCAGGGGGAAGTCCTTCGAGAGCCGTCATCGGCTCCGACTGCCGGGGCGGCTGCGTGCCGTCAAGCAGCGTTATGCAAAAACCCGAGCGGCGCGCGCTTCCTCGGGCGCGGTGAAGTTGCTAGGAGCCAGTTCTCTCTCGGTTGGAGTATCTCCCCCATGGGCTTTTCCTGCGGCATCGTCGGCCTCCCCAACGTCGGCAAGAGCACACTGTTTAACTGCCTCTCCTCTGCGCGCGCAGAGAGTGCGAACTACCCCTTTTGCACCATCGAGCCCAATGTCGGCATCGTTGAGGTGCCAGACCGACGGATGCAAGCGCTCAGCGACGTCGTTCACCCCCAGCAGATCGTCCCTGCCAATATCCGGTTCGTTGACATCGCGGGTCTGGTGCGCGGCGCAAGTAAGGGGGAGGGTCTCGGCAACAAGTTCCTCAGCCACATTCGCGACGTCGATGCCATCTGCCACGTCGTACGTTGTTTTTCCGATGAGAATGTCACCCACGTTGACGGCTCCGTCGACCCTGTACGTGACGTCAGCACCATCGAGACCGAACTCATATTCGCCGACATCGCCACGGTCGAGAAGCGACATGAACGCGCGCTGAAGCTCTCGAAAGGTCAAGATCCCGTCGAGAAGAAGGCGCTCCCCCTCACCAAGGCGCTCCTAGATCATTTGTCGTCGGGATCAGGCAACCCTGCGCGCAGTTTCGTGCTCGATGACGACGACGATTTGCGCCGCATCATGCGTGACATGCACCTGCTGACTATCAAACCCACTCTCTTCATCGCCAATGTCGAAGAAGACGGTTTCGACCCCAAGAGCAATCCTCGGCTGCAAGCCCTTCTCGATCTCGCCGCCTCCCGCGGGGACGAGGTGGTCCCCATCTGCGCGAAGATCGAAGAGGAGCTCACGGAGGTGGAACCCGCGGAGCGTCGGGAGTTGCTGGCCTCCTATGGTCTCGATGAAAGCGGCCTCGACCTGGTTATCCGGGCAGGTTACCGCCTGCTCGGGCTGCGGACCTACTTCACGGCGGGAGAGAAAGAAGTGCGGGCATGGACGATCCCCAACGGGGCGCTGGCCCCGCAGGCAGCCGGGGTCATCCACAGCGATTTTGAACGCGGGTTCATCAAAGCCGAAGTCATTTGGTGGGAAGACTTCGTCGCCGGAGGCGGAGAGTCGGGCGCGCGAGCCAAGGGCAAGTTGCGCCTCGAAGGCAAAGAATACGAGGTGCGAGACGGTGACGTCATGCACTTCAAGTTCAACGTCTGATCGTGGCCACCTGCCTCGACTGCCTCGGTCTGCACCATGGGATTGCCAGCGAGGGTCCCTTCGTGCTCTGAAGAGGGGTCTTTGGCGGAAAGGGTCTCGTCGATGAAGCCTCGCTGTGAACACGCTGTGGTGGTGCTCGTCGCCTTGGCTCTCTGTCCGCTCGCAGGCCGGGCCCAGGGCCTCGACGATGCCTTCATCGGGGCAGTCGTACCTCACTCATCGGCTGCGGCGAGCGACGACATATTCGCGACCTTCGCCAACCCAGCTGGCCTCGGCCACGTCGACGCGATGCAAGGTACTGTTGGGTACAGCACAGCTCGCGGACAGTTCGCTGATCAGCGGGCGGTGGGTACCCTCGCGCTGCAGTTGATCGATGGCCTCACCTTGGGCGCTGGCGGAGGGCTCTGGCAAACGCAGACCGATGGGCAAGGTTTGCGCTCTTGGGGCCTTCTCTCCACAGGTCTCGCGCTTGATCGCTCCTTCGGCCTTGGTGCCTCCGCGCGATATCTGGGGGCCGATGGGCAAGTGGCCCGCACCG
>JBMTAX010000239.1:0-5494 GCA_049429145.1 Myxococcota bacterium | reverse complement strand
AAACGTGCACCAGACATCGTCGAGACCGCCACCATCGTCGATGCGGCGGGATGCGCCGTATTGCCCGGCCTCATCGACTGCCACACCCACCTCGTCTTCGCGGGTCATAGAGCCCATGAGTTTGCACTCCGCTCGAGGGGCGCCACCTATGCCGAAATCATGGCGGCCGGTGGGGGCATTCGCAGCACCATGAGCGCGGTGCGCGCGGCGAGCGAGGAGGAACTCCTTGCTCTCGCACGGCCACGCCTTGCAGCCATGCTTGACCGTGGTGTGACCGTGGTCGAGGCGAAGAGCGGCTACGGTCTATCTCTCGACGATGAACTGAAGTGCCTGCGTGTGCTCCATGCTCTCGGTGCACAGCAACCGGTCGAGGTCACAGCGACCTTTCTTGGGGCCCACGCCCTCCCCCCCGAATGGGAGGGGCAGCGCGCTCGCTACGTCGAGGTGGTCTGCGAAGAGATGCTGCCTGCCGTCGCCGCGCAGGGCCTCGCCAATGCATGCGATATTTTCGTCGAGCAGGGAGCGTTCACGCTCGACGACGCGAGGCGGGTGCTCGGTAAAGCGAAGTCCCTCGGGCTACACACGCGCATGCACGCCGAGCAGCTCTCTCACACAGGTGCAGCGAGGCTCGCTGCCGAGCTCGGCTGTCTGAGTGCGAGCCACCTCGAGCACGCTCGTGACGACGACATCGCAGCCCTTGCAGAGGCCGGTGTCGTCGCAGAGGTGTTGGCCACCGCCCAGGTCTTCCTCGGCATGGAGCAGCGCATTCCTGGCCGCAAGCTCATCGACGCAGGCGTCGTCGTGGCAGTGGGTACCGATCTGAACCCTGGCTCTGCGCCAAGCAGCGATCTTCACCTCGCGGCCGGTCTCGCTATCACCATGTGTGGACTCAGCGCCGACGAAGCGCTGCTCGGCATCACGCGCCAGGGCGCGCGCGCGCTAGGGCGACAGGATGTCGGCGTCGTCGAGGTGGGTGCACGCGGCGATCTCTGTATCCTCGATACCGCGGACGCCTATTCCCTCGTCTACGAATGGGGACGCAACCATGTGGCTCACGTCGTCTGCGCCGGAGAGCTCGTGCGCTAAGGGCACCTCTGACGAGCTAGGTATCGGGGCTCACCTCGAGCCGAAGCGTGCCTGCCTCCCGCTCGTCTACGCCAAACACCTCCCGCCTCGTCCTGGGTGCGAGGAGGACCAACAACAAAAGAAAGCCGAGAACTGTTCCGAGGGTGAGGTACCAGAGCGATCCAACGGCGAAGACGAGCAATAGCGACCATCCCTCCTGACGTCGCGCCAAGAAAAGAAAGAGCCCCACGAGCCCGACAACGCCTAGTACGACGAGGAAAGGGGCCGCCACGTGAGGATCGAGGGAAGCGACCTCGAACGCCCTGGCCCAAAGGCCGTATTCGACGAGGGTTCCGTCCTCGAGCATCACCACCACCCCGCGCGCCGCAGGTGCCTGCTGCGGGGACAACACGCGAGAGACGAAGCGACCCATGCGAAAGCAGTGCATGGCGTCCCAGAGGAACCACAGCGCCAGGGGGAGGGTCATCATGAGTACGAGACGCTTGTGGAGGCTCATGGTCGTCGTCCTATCCCATCCTTCGCCGTGCCAGGCTGCACCCCCCATGCAGCGAGGACTTCTTCATTTTCGGCGCCCAGCAGCGACGCGGGTCGCGCGTTTGTGGCCGCGAGGTCGAGGGGAGTGCCAGGCAGCGTCAAAACCTCGCCGCCGATGGTCACCTCGACGGGCGTAGGCCCGATGTCGTGGGCGCGTCCTTCGTCGTCATTGTCGGGCGAGACGATGGGCTCCACGCATACGTCGCGTCCGTCGAAGAGCCCGACCCACTCGGCCGTCGTCTTGGTGCGAAGGCGCTCGGCGATCTGAGTGCGCACCCTCTCTGCCTCGTGCCCCGTCGAGAGGCCGCTGTCTTTCAGCTCCGGGAGGCCGATGACGTCGAGAAAGCCGAGAAAGAAGCGAGGCTCGAGGGCGGCCACAGCGAGGTGGCCATCACGGGTTGGATAGACCCCGTAGGCTGGCACTGCCCCCGCCAACAAGTCCCGTCCCCCACCGATGGATTCTCTCGACATCGCGCGGCGAGCCAAGGGCATCACCAAGGTCGCCCGCGCCCCTGCGGCCATGTTCACGTCTATGACGGCCCCTTTGCCCGTTGCCTGGCGACGCCACAGAGCGCTGACGATCTGCAACGCCGCAGGCCACGAGCCACCGGCGAGGTCCGCCACCTGCATGGGGAGCACATCGGGGGTAGCCATCATGCCGAGCACCCCAGCACGCGCGACGTAGTTCAGGTCGTGACCGGCGCGTAGGCGCAACGGCCCCGTCTGCCCGTAACCGCTGATGCGACAGACCACGAGGCCAGGATGTGCATCGACGAGCTGATGGGGGTCGAAGCCGAGTCGTTCGAGCACCCCGGGTCGAAAGCCCTCGACGAGGACGTCGGCGACGCCGATGAGAGCGGTCAGGGTGTCTTTCCCCTCTGCGGAGCGAAGGTCGAGGGCAACGCTGCGCTTCCCTCGACGAAGCGCGTGAAAGACCGCCCCTTGCCCGTCGGGCGCAAGCGGAGGCAGAAACCGCAAGAAGTCACCTCCGCGTACGTCGTCGACGCAAACCACCTCCGCCCCGAGATCCGCCAGCAGCAGCGTGCAGTAGGGCCCGGGGAAGAGGCGTGACAGGTCGAGTACCCTGACCCCTGCGAGGGGTGCATCTTCAGCCATCTCTCGCCCTCCTCAGGGCCGATGCGGCGCCATAAACACATCGACGAGCCCAAGCCGTTTGCTCAAGCTCGTCGAGAGGTGCCCCAGCAGGCGGAAGCACAGACCGCTCTAGCGGGTATTGTCCGCAGGCTGCGACGCTGGATAGGGGGCCTCGGCGCAGCATCGCTCGACGGGGGGAGGATCTGGTAGCGGACCCTCCGGCGCAACGGCCCGAGTGCACGAACCGACGAATGACGATTGTGCCTCACCCTGCCGGGGCTGCCCCTGCAGCGAATCAGCTCAAGAGGCCCTGCAGCTTCATGGCGAGGGACATATCGCCCTTCACCTTCAGCTTGCCCTGCATGAATGCAGCAGTGGGGTTCATCTTCCCGCTCGCGATAGCCACCCAATCCTCGGCCTTCGGGACGGTGATGGTGCACTTCGCCTCGCCTTCACCGGCGGTGATCCAAGGGCCGGTCTCTTTCGTGAGGTCAGCGAACCACTTGCCGCCACCGTCGCCGCCGATGTCGAAGAGGTAAGAGGCGTTGATCTTCTTGGCCTTCTCCGGGTTCAGGCGCTCCTCGATTTGGATGAAGACCTGCTGCACGTCGCTCATGTGCTCACTCCTCGTTGGGTACTGGTTGAAGCCTAGATTCGGGGGAGGCTGACAGCGGATTGATTCCTATGTCAACATCCAACACGCTACGGGCTCGCTCGGGCGTGTCAACGCCCCCCTTCCGTGGAACAGGGGTGCCCCGTTGCGTCGAGGGACGAAAGAGCCGAAGAGTTAGGTTTGAGAGAGGGGCGTCCCGAAGGGGAAAGACCCCGGAGAGGTATCATGTCGTCGCACGAACGAGCTCGCTCCCTGCTCGCCCTGCACGCTCTGCGTTTGTGGGCACTCGGCCTCGTGCTGGCCTTGGGTGCCTGCGAACCCGTGAAGCTACCTCATGAGCAACCCGGCCCCGCTGGTTGCGGCACCCGCGACCCTCGCTCGACCGCCCCAGGGATGCTCTCGGTGGCCCAAAAGGAGGCGTTCCGTTTGAGCGGGAGTCCCCACGAAGTTCGCCCCAACGACGTGGGCGGGCTCGATTGGCTGTACCGACGGTCGACGGGCTCAGTCTTCGGCGAGGAGCAGACTGTCGAGATGTTGCGCTTCGACAAAGACGGCCTACTCGTCGGTCGTGATACGGAGCTGCTGCGCAAAGTCGGCAAATAACGACAACGCCGCTCTCTCTCCGTGAGGAGGAGTGAGTGTGCTGACCGGCCAGGGGTCCTCAGCTGAGGATAACCTTTACCGACGTGGTGCCAGTGCGGCGCGCAAGGGGGCCTGCTCCTCGAGAGGCGGCTCCGACGCTCCCATGCGGTACCGTCCGACGATGCCATCGCGCACCTGCTCGAGGAGCGCATCTCGCGCCTCGACGCTCATGCCCGTGGTGGGGATGGGGGGCAATACCTCAACGCGGACACGACCCGGCCGCACGAAGAGCCGGGACTTCGGCAGGAGATCGCCCGTGCCCGAGACCACGACGGGGAGAATGGGCACTCCGGCCTTGAGAGCGAGCAGAAACGCGCCCTTCTTGAAGGGCAGGAAGCGGTGGTCGGGAGCACGGGTCCCCTCGGGATAGATGAGGACGCTGCGACCCCGCTTGAGATAGCGAACCCCTGCCCGCACCGGGTCATTGCGACGGTTGGTGCGCCCGCGGTCCACGGGAACATAGCCATTCATCCAAATAAACCAGCCCCAGATGGGGATGAGGGTGAGACTTCGCTTGACGATGAACCCGAACCGGAGGTGTCGTCGCAGTGCGACAATCGTCGCTACCGGGTCGAGATGGCTGCGGTGATTGCACGCGATGACGTAGGTCGAGCCGGGGCTGATGTGCTGAAGGCCATCACCCGTCACCTCGACACGCCAGAGCCAGCGCAGCGTAGAGACCCACCATAAGACGTTGAAGTCACCCCACCGATGGGCGTTACCAAAGGGCAAAAGCAAGGCTTGCACGAGGACAATGGGCGGCCCGAGAAAGACACAGGTCAGCAACATAAAGAGCCAGCCGAACAGGTTCCGCGCGCGGGTCGCGGGGCTCAACTCGGCGGGAGAGAAGCTCGCCGAGTCCGCGTTGGCGTTGGCGCTGGCGCTGGCGGGACCGGCGTCCGACGATGCGCGATCGAGATGGCTTGCCGAACTCATGGTCGCCTCCGGGTCAAGACGAGTGCCTACCCCAAACGGCTCAGCGCAGAAAGGACGCAAGGGCGGCCTCGGCCCGCTTCACGTCGGCGCGCCGTGGCTTGCCGACGAGCACGAGCACCGCCCGGTCTTGGCGAAACACGTCACGCGCGGTGGCGCTCACTGCGGCGGGCTCGATGGCACTTACCTGCGCAAGAGTGTCTTGCGGGCGCAAAGGCAATCCGACGAGTGCGCCGCGCGCCGCAGACTCAGCGACGTGCGCCGGGTTGTCGCGCATGTCGTCGAGGTCGCGGGCAAGTCGTGCGCGCACCCGGGCAACTTCCTCGACCCGAGGTGGGCGCCGCCCCAAGCTCGCGAGTTCTCGACAGATGGCCTCGACGACATCGGCGACGCGCTCATGAGAGACCTGGGCGCCGATCTCGACCCCCCCACCCTCCACGTAAAGGTCGACGTCACACCACAGCGAATAGGCGAGCCCTTGCCCATCGATGAGCCGCGAACGGAAGCGCGCCGCGGGTCCGTCGTCGAGCACCCGCGCCATGACCCCAACACGATAGCGGGCCTCGTCGAAGAGACCTCCCACCCGGAAGC
>JBMTAX010000238.1:0-5498 GCA_049429145.1 Myxococcota bacterium | reverse complement strand
GGTCGCTCACGGCCCCCCTGCGATACTCCACGTCGTGCCCAAAGACGCCTGTGGGCTTCCCCTCGGAGCTGGTCACGAAGTGGTCGTAGAGAGCAGCTACGGCACCATCGGCGCCGCTGTATTCGACGGACGCGAGAGCTGGGACGCGCCCTTCACCGTCGGCACAGAGAGTTGTGAGGCAGCGCCAGCGTCGTTGCGTGCGGTCGTCGACGGCGTGCGCCTCGATGACGAGGTCCTCATCGTGACCCGCTGCCCCTTGACCATCGCCGAGGGCGCACCGGTCATTCTCGAGACCGCGAACCTGGTGGCCTCGGTGGGGGTTCCCTATCGTTTTGACGCCGACCGCCGCCTCGGCGCGGTGAGTGACACACCGGTGAGCTGGTCACTGCTCGAAGGCCCCGACGGACTTTCGGTGGACCGCGGCACAGGATTCGTCGGTTGGGTCCCGACGACGGCGGGCGAAGCCAACATCAGCGTGGGCGCCACCAACGACGTGGGCACCACGGTGTACACATTCGTCGTCGACGTATTGAACGAACCGCCAGGAAGTCCGGTGGCGGCCTTTGAGGTCACCCCAAGCCAAACGAGAGCGGGTCTCATCGTGGAAGGGGACGCCAGTGCCAGCGCACCGGCGCCGGGGGGCCAGCTCCTCGGCTTTACCTGGGACTTCGGCGACGGCAGTCCGTTGCTCTCAGGCATACGCGTAGAGCATCGGTACTTGCTCCCCGGCAACTACGTCGTGCGCGTCGAGGTAGTGGACGCGTTCGGCATGGCAGATCAAGCCGCCCGCGACGTGCTGATCAGCAACGAAGCAGGTGAGCTGCCGCCGCGCGTTCACATCCTGTCGTCGACAAGCGCCGCGGATGGCGGCGCAATGGTCGCCCTCAGCTGTGATTGTGAAGCGGGGAGCAGCCCCCTCGCTGGCTATCTGTGGGACTTCGGTGATGGGGAGAGCACCGACACGGCCCAGGCTTCGCGCCTCTTCTTGCCAGGACGCCACGAGGTACGACTCGTGGTGGTGGGAGAAGACGGACTCGCTTCCGCGGATGAGGTGGTCATCACCATCGATGATGACGGAAGCCGCCCCCCCCTGCTGACCGCGTCAGCATCCCCGTCGTCGGGCATGGCTCCCCTCGCAGTACAGCTCGAAGCGACGGCTCAAGATCTGAACGGCGAGAACATCGCTCTCTTGTGGGACTTCGGCGACGGCGGATCGTCAACCGAGAGGGCCCCCGCCTATGTGTTTACGACGCCCGGGTACTATCGGGTGTCCGTGACCGCGACCGATGGCACCGGCCTCACCAGCACCTCCGTACTCGAGGTCTCGGTCACCGACGACGGCGGGCTATTGCCGCCGCAGTTCCTTTCCACTCCGGGCGTCAGCGCTGAAGTGGGCGTACCCTACCGCTACGATGATGACGGAAAGCCCGCGGTGCGCGGCGGCCGGCCACTCACTTTCGAACTCGGCAAGATGGTGGGCTCGACGCGGGTGGGGGCCCCCGCGGGCATGAGCGTAGATCCCTACAGTGGAGAGCTGCTGTGGATCCCGACTGCACAGCAGGCGGGGCCCCACGGTGTCACCCTCGTCGCGTGGAACGCGGCGGGCATCCGCACCCAAGAGTTCGAGGTGGTGGTGGCAGCGGCCACGACGGGGAGCCCGGGGCCCGAGCAGGGGGATTCAGATCAACCGAGCCTGGCTGCCCCGCTTGCCGAAGACACCGCTGTCCCGGTCGCCTCTAGCGGATGCGCGACCGCGGGGTCCCGTCCTGTAACGGAGCTCGCGCTTCTCGCGCTTCTCCTTGCGGTACCCGGTCGCCGTCGCCGCCAGGCAGGTGCGCTAGACTGAAGCTGATGACTCGTCGTCTTCGATTCAGCTTCGCCTGGGCCCTGCTCGTCGTGGTGGGATGTGTCGATGAGGAGATCGCCTCCCCTCCAGAAGGAGTGGCGATGGCTGAGGCCTGGGAGCGCTGGCGCGCAGCGCCCTCCGACGTCGACCGCCATGCTGCGGTGTTGCGCGCGTACTTCCCAGACCTCGCCCCTGCAAAGCCCCCTCCTGCCAACCTCGACGAGCAGCGGCGATTGTCCGTCGAGGTGCCCAGCGAGGGGTCGTCTCCTCTCGTTGTCACCACACGTGGCCATCGCTTCGAAATCGCGTTGGAGGGAGCCGCTCCTGAAGAACAGCGACGTGGCACCGAGGCTGTCGCCTACGGGGAAGAACGATTGTATCTACCGGTCGGCGAGCACACGTCGACGAGCCGCGGCTGGCAGATCGATAGTCTAGAAGAAGCGTTCTTTGTGCTAGGGCCACGTCTAGCCCACGAGGTCACCTACCGCATCCGGCTCCCCGCAGGCGCCCGTGACGTCGAACCAACGAATGCTGGCATCGAATTTCGAGACGCTGAGCGGCGTGCGGTGCTGCGCGTGCAGCACCCCGTGGCCCACGATTCCTCTGGCGTTGTCCGCCGGGGACGCCTCGCGGTTCGCAGCAAGAGCGAGCAGGAGGTGGTTATCGAGGCGGTCACGGTCCTGGAAGAGCTGCGTTTCCCCGTCGTCATCGATCCGCTTTGGAGCGCGACCACAACGATGGCGACGCCACGGCGCAACGCCGCAGCGGCACTCCTCCCCGACGGGCGCCTGTGGATCGCAGGCGGTGAAAACCTCGACTTCTCCGAGCAGTTCTCCTCGACAGAGAGATACGACCCTGCGACCAATACGTGGACCGCGGGCCCTGACCTACCCCAGCCATGGGCGCGGTTCGAAATCCAACCACTGCCCGACGGGCAGTTGCTATTCGTGGGGGGCATCACCTCGTCGGTGAACATCGCTACCAAGACTTACCTGTACAACCCCTCCAACAATGGCTGGACCGAGGGCCCCCTATGGGCTGGGGCACGCGCTGACGTCGACCTAACTCTTCTCCCTACGGGAGATGTGCTCCTCACAGGGGGCCTCAGCGCCAACGCTACGCCGCTGCGAAGCACCGATCGCTTTCGCTTTGCGAACTCGGACTTCAGCGCGGACGTCGACATGCAGACGGAACGCCACCGGCACAACACGGTTGTGCTCCCCAATGGCAGCGTCCTCGTCGCGGGCGGGAAAGGAGGGGGGCAGACAGATTTAAGCAGCGTCGAGGTTCTCACGGTGGGCAGCGGGAGCACGCTTGGTGCTGGTGCCCTGACTGTCGCCCGTTCATTCCTCGAAGCGAGCATCCTCCCAAGCGGCCAAGTCCTCGTGTCGGGCGGCTTTGCGTCTGGCGTAAACCCCTCCGAAACCAGCAACGCGAGAGAAGTGTTCGATGCCTCCGGTGCACGCGTGGCGTCCGGTGCTCTCCCCAAGCCGCGGAGGTTCCACGCGCAGGAGCTTTTGCCCTCTGGCCACACCATCGTCGTCGGTGGCTATGAGAACGATGCGAACACGGATGCAAGCGACGCACAGTTCTTCGGCGCAGATGGAACACCGCTGACCCCAGCGCCGGTCGCGCCCGTGATGGTGCCGCGCACTGCATTCTCCATCCACGTACTCGCCGATGGGACACTCTTGCTCGCGGGTGGGAGGTCGAGCAGCGGGCTGTTGAGCAGCGTCGAGCTGTTGTACGAAGGCAACCTGAAGGTAGAGCCTGCCCCTGCGGCCAGCGGGGGTCGACGCGAGCACCAGATGGCGGTGCTGCCGAACGGCGTGGTGCTTGTTGCAGGGGGCATCACTGCGACGGGCCCCACGAGCAGCGTGGAGCTCTTCGACCCCGCGAGCAGCACGTGGTCGCCCGGCACAGCGCTGCCCTCCCCCCGATACGGGCATCGCATGGTCGTCACTGACGACGGCACCCTGCTGCTGCTCGGGGGCGCAGACGAAGCCGGTGCCGCCCTGTCGTCGGTGCTGGCGTACGACGAGGATGCGGGCGCGTGGCAAGAGCACGGCACGCTGGCTCACCCGCGCATACATCCCGAGGTGGTGTGGCTCTCCTCACGTGAGCTCTTCGTCACGGGCGGCGAGGCCAGCGGGGCGACGTTGTCGTCGTGGGAGCGGTACTCCCCGGTGATGGGGCGCAGCGCGAGAAGTGGCACGATGCTCGCCGCGAGGGTGGGCCATAGGGCCGCCGTGCTGGCAGATGGCAGCGTAGTCGTGGTGGGAGGACGGGATGGGTCCTCTGTGTTGTCGACGACGGAACGCTACACCCTCGCCAGCGATTCGTTCACCGCGGGCCCTGCTCTTGTCACAGCACGCGGATTCTTCGGCCTCGCCCCCCTGCCTGATGGACGGCTGTGGGTGGTGGGCGGCCGCGGCAGCGACGACGTCGCCCTGTCGTCCACGGAGGTGCTGGCATCGGATGGCAGTGCCTTCGCCGCGGGGAACGAGCTGGTATCTGCGGTGAGCGAGCCCACCACCCTGGTGCTCCCCTCGGGCAACGTCCTCGTCGCGGGAGGCTCCTCGGCGATGGTCTACACTCCACAGAGTGGAGTGCTCCACACAGGGCCAAGCTCCCCGACGCGTGAAGGCGGCCACGCGCTGGCCCTGCCGAACGGAGATGTGCTTTGGCTTGGCGGCAACGACGCAGGGGGAGGCTGGCCCGAAGCCGTCTTCTGGCGAGAACACGGAGGATTCCATGCCGCGATGCAACCCGTTCCAGGCCGGCCTCTCGACCCGGTAACGGCGGGTAGCGACGTCACCCTTACCGGTGCCACGTTTCGAGGGCTCGTCGGGGTGAACGTGCCCACGGTGTGGCTCCAGCACCAAGACGGCCGTCGTTTCGGGATACCTCGTCGTGCGATCCCTGGGAGCACGACCGCGCTGTCTGCCAACTCCCTCGCGCTAACGGTGAAGAGCGACATCCCCAGCGGTGCCTACGCCCTGTGGGTGAATGTCGACGGCGTCTATGGCGGCACCTCGCTGCTCGTGCGCGCCCGCCCTCAAACGCCCTTGACCACCGCGGGGCTTCAGTCGAACCCGGCCACTCTCGAGGTGGGGGGCGCCGAGGCGACGATGGTCCAGAGCGACTTCTTGCTCGATGCCTATGGGGCTGTCGTGGCAGATGGCTCCCTCGTCACTGTGACCACCACAGGCGGTGCCATCGACACTCCCGACGTCGACGCGGTCACCCCTGGCCACCAGGTCGCGTCGAGCCGAGGCAAGGTCTCGCTTCAGCTCCGGTCCGACAACCTCGCCCGCCTGGTGACCGTCAGCGTCAAGAACCTCGACGGTGCCGTGCTCGCGAGCAGCGCCGTAGACCTGCGTGCGGGTGCTCCCACGAGCGGATTCACCCTGACAGCGGCACCGAACTCATTGCTCGCGAACGGCGCAGCGGTGAGTACCGTGACCTCTAGCTTGATCAAAGATGCTTACAACAATCTGGTCGAGGACGGCGAGCTCTTCACCATAGACGGAGCGCTGGTCGACATCGTCGCCACTGATGCTGACGTCGACACCCCAGGGGTACAGGTGGGGACGGTGGGGGCCAAGCTCACGCTGAGTGTACGCGCGCGTTC
Source organism: Myxococcota bacterium (assembly GCA_049429145.1). Classification (GTDB taxonomy): domain Bacteria; phylum Myxococcota; class UBA727; order UBA727; family CAYLZW01; genus JBMTAX01. The sequence continues at coordinate 18 of JBMTAX010000238.1, read as the reverse complement.
ATCCTCTGGCACAGGACC
>JBMTAX010000237.1:0-5505 GCA_049429145.1 Myxococcota bacterium | reverse complement strand
AGCTTGAAGCGCGCCTGGGCGAGTTCAGCGTGTCCTCCCCGGGGGGCGAGGGAGAACCGAATGCCCTGGCTGCACTCCCTGGGCTTCCCTACCAGGCCCCAGCCCTGCCCCGCCCCGATCAGATCGCGGGGCGGGACGAGGCGTATGACGGTGGCGAGGCGTCCGTCAGCGCCCCGTGAACGTCGGACGGCCGCGCCCAGCGAGGGACAGACCGGTGAGGGCGTCCTCGGTGCGGAAAATCGCATCCAGACCAGCGGTTTCGGCGTGTAGACCCGCCTCGAGGGTGTTGGTCTGCGCGGCGAGAAGGAGCTCATCGGCGGCCCGCAGGGCGAGCGGCGCCTTGAAGGAGAGCTTCTTGATGAGCTTCGCCAGCTTTTCGTCGTCGGTGGGGCCCGCCCCAGCGACCAGGTCTGTGAGCGGTGACGCAAAGAGACGCGCGACGGCCTCGTAGCCCGGGGGCACGGTGGTCGGCGGGCTCTGTTCGGGCCGTGTCTCTCCGCCAAGGGCGAAGCGCCGGAGGGTCTCGTCGAGCGCCGACGGCGACACGACCTCATCGACGAGGCCGAGGGCATGGGCTGCCTTCGCGTCGACGATATCCCCCGCGAGCACCAACCATCGGGCGAGCGGCACGCCCACGCGACGAGCGCTCCGCTGGGTCCCACCGAGGCCGGGATAGATGCCGATGCCTGTCTCGGGAAAGCCGAGCGCCCCGCGTGGCGTAGCGACGATGAAGTCGCAGGCGAGAGCGAGCTCGGAGCCGCCGCCGAGGGACAGACCGTCGAGCGCACAGACCACCGGTTTCGGGCAAAGGTCGATGCGCCGGAAGACCTCTTGGCCAAGTGCCGCGAAGCGTACGATGCGCGGTACGTCGCTGGCGTTGATCTGGTCAACAAAGAAGCGGGTATCGGCACCGGCGACGAAGGCCTTGCCCTTCCCCTCGAGCACGATCCCCTTCACCTCAGGGTCGCTTGCCAGGGCGTCAAAGGTCTGTCCGAGCTGCTCGACGACGATCTCATTGAGCGCGTTCATGGCATCGGGACGCTCAAAGGTGACGTAGCCGATCCCCCCTTCCTTGCGACCCCGCACGAAGCGGAGATCGAAGGGCTGGTACTCCTTCCCGTGGCGGATCAGGGCTTCGGGAACCGTGACGCCTTGGTAACGCTGCGCGAGCTGCTCGACGAGAGTGAGAACGCGCTGTGTTCCGAGCCCGTTCATGGCCTCGAAGGGCCCGCGAGGCCAGCGCAAACCGACTCGTGCGCCGAGATCGCAGTCTTCGAGAGTGCAGACTTTTTCGTCGAAGACGATGCGACAGGCGATCTGCGCTACCACAGCCCATAGACGGTCAGCCACGGCACCGAGCTGCGCTTGGTCAACGTCACCTTCGAGCGACCATTGCTCCCTTCGCTCCACAATGGGGCGGATGAGGTCGCAGGGCGCATAGAAATGGCCGAGCTCAGCCCCGAGCGTGGTGGCCGCGTGCAATGTGATCGGCACTCCGGTGACATTCATCAACTCGAAAGGCCCCATGCCAACGCCGAAGGCCTCTTTGGCGGCTGCCTCGACGGTAGCGATGTTGGCCACACCCTCTTCGACGAGCCGCATCGACTCGTTGAGCCAGGGAACGAAGAAACGATTGACGATGAACCCGGGCGCGTCTTTTGACTCGATGGGCGTCTTCGCACTTAGCTCTTGGATCGCCCATGCCCGCGCGAAGGATTCGTCACTCGTCGCCTTCCCGCGGATCACCTCCACGAGACGGTTCTTGGCCGGGTGGTAGAAGTAATGAAGCCCCACGACCCGTTCGGGATGGGCGGTCGCCTCGGCCACGTCATCGACGAAGAAGCTCGAGGTGTTGGTGCCGAGAATGGTCTCCGGGCCGCAGAGCTTGTCGAGCTCGCGGAAGAGGTCTTGCTTCACCTGCTTGTCTTCGAAGACCGCCTCGACGACCAGCGCTGCGGGGGCGAGCTTGGTCTTGTCCGCGGTGAAGGTCATGCGAGCGAGGATGGCGTCGGCTTGCTCCTGCTTGAACACGCCGCGCGCGACCCCCTCGGCGAGGGTCTTCTGGATACGCTCTCGCCCCAGGCTTGCGCCCTGCTCCGTCACATCGACGACGATGACAGGGAAGCCCTCGGAGGCGTATTTCTGGGCGATGCCTGACCCCATGTTGCCGGCGCCGACGACGCCAATGAGGGTTTCAGCGGGCACGATCTGCGGGCGGGCCATGTCTCATCTCCTGAAAGTGTCTCTCTTTGGGCGCATATCGCCTGAAAGCGACGGCCGGAAGGCGCGAATCACCCCGCCCTGCTTATCGTAAAGGGGTGCGACATGTGCAGTGCTTCTCGGTGGCCGCTCACTCCGCGAGGTCGACGCGGCAGGCGCCCTTGGCGGAAGACGGGCCTCACCCGGGCGTGACTCTTGCGAGACCTCAGAGAGACCGCACCGGGCGTGATGGTGGCCCTGCTGTCACGGGTCTTGGTTCCGTGGCAGCGGGTCCCGTGGCAGCCCTGGGAGAAGACCCAATGGCCTACAGGAGACTTTTGCCGGGCATGGTCCTCTGCCTCGTCGTAGCAGGCTGTGGAGGGGCGAGCGAGACGCATTGTGGGGAAGGGGTTGAAGGTTGCGGGGCAGCCCCGGCCCTCGCGGCCGAGACGGTGGGCGTGCCCTCCGACGCGAACACGGCGGAGACGAACGGGAGCAGCGTCGGGTCCTCGATCCCCTCGATCCGGGCGATGGAGGTCGAGGTCGGGCGTGAGCAGGTCTGCGCTCGCACCGAAAAAGGCCAGCTGCATTGCTCTGGTGGCTCGTCGTGGGGCCCCTCGCTCCTCAGTCAGGTCCTGCTACAGCCTTCGACACTTTTGGTGAGGGTCGAAGACCTCGAGCAGGTGGATGACGTCGCGCTTGGAGCCGAGCTGGGCTGCGCTGTGGCGAACCACCGCGAACGACGGGGCGTCTTCTGCTGGCTCGCGACGCCTGGTGAGGATGCTGTCGAGGTAGATGAGAAGGGGCCGACACCGGCACAGCTCCCGCTGCCGGAGGACGTGTCTGCTGACATCGTGGAGATCGCGGCAGGGCGTTCGCACTTCTGCGCGCGCACCGCGACCCGCACCGTGTGGTGCTGGGACGACATGGCCCAAGAGGAACACGTCCCGAGGGAGGCAGAAGGACTGCGAGGTGCCCTCCGCTTGACGATGAGCGAGGGAGCATTGTGCGCGAAGCTGCCTGCGGAGGTCCGCTGCCTAGAAGGCACGCCTCTCCTCGGGAAACTGTGCGAGCCCGATGATGAGGGGCACGCGTGCATCGATCTCGAAGAAACCCGTGAGTTTCGCTTCTCTGCGCAAAACGCCTGTCGCGTCGACGCGGGCGACACCCTGGGGCAGCTGGTGTGCGCCGGCGACAATCGCTTTGGCGTCGTACTGCCAGCCCTCGCCAGCGACGTCGAGCTCGATTGGACGCCGCTCGATCCCGGGTTCTCGACGCTGGAGACCTCCCTCGGGGATTCCCACGCCTGCGCCCTCGGGAACGACATGCGAGTGCGGTGCTGGGGCAAAAATCGCGGCTATGCCACCGGCCAACCAGGGGCGGTGGGGGTGCCCTGCGGGGACGGCGACCGGTGCCATGGTCCCCTGGTCGTGCCCATGCTCCCCGACACCCTCTCGCTCGCAGGGAGCGGCGAGGAGAGCTGCGCTGTGGTGGTCGACGGCACCGTGTGGTGTTGGGGCACCCGTTACGGGGACGCGGGGCGTCCGCCGCATCCCATGATTTTGCAGTGACGGCGGTCCGTGGACGAAAAAAAACCGCCCAGGCTGGGCGGTTTTTCTTGTGGCGTCCCCAGGGGGATTCGAACCCCCGTCGCCGCCGTGAAAGGGCGGTGTCCTGGGCCTCTAGACGATGGGGACCCGTGGAGATCATGCTCTACTGTGGTCGCAACGAATCGGCAAGAGAATCTAGCGACTTCGTGCATTCTCCCAGGAAGCCGAGCGCCGAGACTGCAGTGGGTCACCTCCGCAAGCGCGCCGGCGGCAGCTGACGCGCTCAAGGCGAGGAGCTGCCCGCAGAGCGAGCGTTCAGGTGGGCGGTCGCGGAGAACCTCAGGCCGGCAAGGCTGCGCCAGTCTCGGCGTTGTGACCATACGCGCCGCACGAGGTCATTGGCGTCGCTCGCTGCAGCGGTCTCGCGTTCGAACAGATCGAGGTACTCGCGATAGGTCGCGAAGTATTCCTTGCCCACCGGCTCACCATGACCAGGATAAAATGTGGTGACGTCGGGGATAGCCTCGAGGGCGTCGACGTGTGCACGCACACCTTCGACACGCATCTCATTGAGCCAGGGGAATACCCGGTTGTAGACCATGTCTGCCGCAAACACGGCCTTTGCCGACGGAACAAGCAACGCGGTGGTGAACTCAGACTCGCCTTCCTCATAGGCGAGAACCTTGATCGCATGCCCCCCGAGGGACAGGGCCTCATGCTCCCACGCCTCGGGCAATGTGGCTTCGGCGGGGATGTCACCCGGGAAGAATCGATTGAGCGTGCCTTTGTAGGCGTCGAAGAGTTGCGCTGCGTTCGAAGCGACACGAGGGTGCGCATACACCTTGGCCTCGGGGAAGGCCGCGACGATGGGGGCAAGCCCCGTGCTGTGGTCTGGGTGTCCATGGGTGATCCAGATCCACTTCAGCGATTTGCCAGACTCGCGGATCATTTTCACGACGCGCTCGCCCTCACTCAGTACGAGCTGCGCATCGATCAGGGCAGCCTCGTCGCCAGAGAGGAGGAGCCAAGAGTTCACACTGCCATTGGCTTCGCTCGACTTCCAACCCTGCACCGTGAACGGGCCCGCTGACGCGTAGGGCCCGAGCAGCGCCCCGTCGTCCTTGCGGCCGATGCCCGAGGGCGGTTGGTCTGAAGAAGCAGCAGCGTCCGCGGGGGGAGCGTCTGGCTTTGTCGGTCCAGCGCTACTGGCGCAGCCAGCGAGCAAGAAGACGATGGACATGGCAGCAGGGCACCAGCGCGTGATGATGTGCATGGAGCAGTCCTCCGAGCGGGGAAAGTGACGGGATAGCATGGATTGCCCCCGGGGTTGGCGACGGCCGGACCTGGTTGCCTGACACCGATGGGGGCCGCGATGTCGTCGCAAGGCAGCGCGGTTCTGCGGAAGCCCCGTGGTAGGCTGTGTGTCCATGACCGTACAAGACGTAGCTCGGCCAGCGGTGGACACGGTGTACCCAGGGGCGGTGACTCGTCTCCTCCTCGGGCACGGAAGACACATTCGCCCGACGGCTCGTCTGTTGGAAGCGTACACGGCGGCGCTGAAGGAAGACGGTATCCCCGTGGCGCGCTGCTGGTTGTCGTTTCCGACACTGCACCCCGAGGTGCGAGCCCTCAGCTACGTGTGGAGTGACGACGGCCACCCTGTCGAAGAGATTCGTCGCTCGTGGCAGTTAAGCTCCGCTTTCTATCGCAGCCCACTCGCCCCCATATCTGCGGGATCCCACGACGTCATTCGTCG
>JBMTAX010000236.1:0-5505 GCA_049429145.1 Myxococcota bacterium | reverse complement strand
CGAAGCCAAACCTACGCGACGAATGCCGCCAGTATCCGCTCGATGTCCGGCGTCGACACGACGAGGCGGTCGTAGCGTTGTCCCTTGAGTTCGACCACGACACCAGGGGCGCGGTACGCCGCGCAGAAGTCTCTCGACTGGAGGGTTCGGTAGGTACCGAGCGCCACGAACCACGGCACCCCCGTACCGGGACTCCGCAACCCACGCACCTCCCGGAGCGGCGCCGACGTTGGCCTCACGTTGAGCACCGCGGCGCGTGGGACCGTGATGTCGCCGTGCAGCGCCCCCACCTTCTCGACCGCAGAGAGAGTCAACACGAGCGAGTCACCCTCGACTTTGACTGATGCCATCGTTCCCTCGCTGGCGAGCAGAGATCGCCGCTATTCAATCACCGAATAGGTACGCCTGACCACATCATTGGGCGCACAGTTGAAATGCCACCACTCATTCGGAATCATCAAAAACCCCGACCGCAGCATCACCTCGCGCAGGAGCAACCGGTTCGACCATTGTTCGCTGCTCAGCGTACCTTCTTTCCAAAATGAGATCTCGTGCCGGGGTTCCGCAAGACGGCCAAAATAATCATACGGCGTCCCCATGTCGACGACCGTACCCTGCTGGCGGTCGTACAGACCCAGGTCCACTGCACAGCCGTAGTTATGAATCGAACCTGTGCGCGTGTAGGGATTCGCCACGTAGTGCTGTGAGGGTGTCCCCTTGACGGCCTCCCACATGATTTTCTGGACCCGTCGAGGACGAGCACAGTCCCACAAGACGAAGGTCAAATGGGGAGCCCTCTGCTCGAGCAGACGCTGTGCCCGCTCCAGCATGAGGGCGGCTTGCTCGACGAGAAAACAGCGCCGGAGACCTCCGTAGACGTTCCGCTTCATGAAGTTGTCAGTAGAGCGATACTTGAGGTCGACGACCGCGGTGGGCAGCTTTGCGCCGACATCGACGAGTCCAGGGAAATGCGGATCTTCGTCGGGCGCAAACGCCGGCTGAACGGAGGCGTCGACAGGTCGCACCCCAGGATGTCCCTCAGCGGCCGAGGCCAGATTCGTCATGCAAAACCCCGCTCCCATGTGGGGCATACCGACGCAGAGCACGGCGGTCATGAAGGCCCCTTGCAGATACCGCTTCAAAGTTGCGACTCCATAGGGCACGCATAGCACCGTGATTGCCACAGGAAAGGCGCTGCCCTCTCATGACCCAACCGCACCTTCTCGTCGATCTCGTCAGTGACACGGCGACACGTCCCACCGCAGGGATGCTCGCTGCGATGGCAAGTGCCATCACAGGTGATGAGCAGAAAGGCGAAGACCCGACGACGAAAAATCTTGAAGAGCGTGTCGCTGCGCTCCTCGGTACCGAGGCTGCGCTCTTCTTACCGTCCGCGACCCTAGCGAACCAAATCGCACTCGCCCTACATGCAGGACCCGGTGACGAGGTGGTTTGTCACCGCTCGGCCCATATTTTTAACTATGAGACGGGTGGCACGGCGGTGACGGCACGGGCACAGACCTTCCCCCTCGACGGCGCCCGCGGCTTTTTCGGCCGTGATGAGTTGACGCGAGCCATTCGCAAGGATGACCCGCACCTGCCTCGCACCGCTGTGGTGGTGGTCGAGAACACCTCCAACAGCGGTGGCGGCGGCGTGTGGCCGGACAGGCTTTTCGACGAGGTCGCTGACCTCTGCGACGAGAGTGGCATCCCCCTCCATATTGACGGGGCTCGTCTCATGAACGCGAGCGTTCGCGCGGGTGTTCCACCAGCACGATGGGGAAAACGCGCCACAACGGTACAGATGTGCTTCTCCAAGGGCCTCGGCTGCCCTTTTGGGGCAGTGTTGGGGCTGCCCGCGTCGATGTGGCCGAATGCTCGGCGCTGGAAACAACGTCTCGGCGGCGCCCTGCGTCAGTCGGGCATCGTCACGGCCGCGATGCATTTCGCTCTCGACCACCATGTCCCACTCCTTGCGCTGGACCACGGGCGGGCGGAACGGCTCGGTACGGGTCTCGCCGCCTTGCCCTGCATCGACGTCGAGCCAATCGAGACGAACTTGGTTTTCTTCCATGTACGTCACCCCCACCTCGGGGCGGCGGGGTTCTGTGAGAACCTGCTGAAGGCGGGGGTGCGCATGGGGGCAGTGAGTGAGACCCGGGTCAGGGCGTGCCTGCATCACGATGTCAGCGACCAAGGAGTCGACCTCGCGCTCGCCGCGGCGGCAGCGGTGCTGGAGTCAGCGGCAGGGTAGTGGTCCTCCGTCACAAGAGGCACGGGGGCGCGTGGCGCGATGAGTCGCTCTCAGGCCGGACCTTCGGTCTGGGCAACCGCAGGAAGAAGGACAGAAGCTGGATGAGCGCGAGCAGGCTCGGTATGAAGGAGAAATGGGTCGCCCGATCTCTGGTGAATATCGCATCGCTCGTCGCCTCCTGACGGGCGCCCTCGATCCGACGGGGCTCCAGCTCCCCTTTGAACTCGACGGGAGCCGCGTCTTCACCGTCGTCGATACACGACAACTCCAGACCGGCACGTCACGGGTCGTGGCCGCGGGCCCCCTCGCAAGTATCAGCGACGATCTGGCCCACGCGACGGTGGCGGCCCTCTGCAAGCGAATCGGCGTCACCCGTGAGGCACGGCTTCGTTTTCTGAAGCCTCTGTACGTGAAAGATTCGCTGCGCGCCGACGGCACGATGCTGCGGGAAAACAACGGACTCTTCACCGTCTCATGCCGGATTCTCGACGCTGACGAGCGCCTCTGCCTGGAAGGAGAGGTCGAGATCTTCGCCCTGCAGTCAGAACAAGTTCGCCGCATGACCCCTGATGGCATGCTGCCCTTGGAGCTGCGCCGGTTCTTCCCGGTTTGATCGACACAATTCCGCGCCCCCCCTTGTAGGAGGGGGCTCTCTCTTCTTTATTTCCCAGGAGAGGGAGCACGCAGCATGAGCAGCAACTCGAAGTCCGACCTGAACTGGAGCCTCATCGCCCTGGGCGGTCTCATCTGTGCCATCGCGGCGGTGGCAGCGCCCTACATCACGCTGAAGCTGGGGCTCGGCATCGACCTCTCCATGGGTGGCATGTTCGTCGCGGCAGCACTGCTCGGACGATACAAGCGAGGCCAAGCCCTCGCTGTCGAGTTGAATATGATTCAGACCATGGTGGCGGCCGCGGGTGGGGTCTCCTTCATGGTCGTCATCCTCGCTGCATTTCATTACGTGCAAAATGTGTTTGGCCGCGACATCGGCTTCAATCCCACATGGTGGCAACTGACCTTGTGGCTCCTCGTCTCCTCGACCCTTGGCATCTACCTGGGGGCGCTGCTTCGAAAAACGATCCTCGACGACCGGTCGCTCCCGTGGCCGACGGGGCACGTGGGCAAGAGCGTCATCGACACCCTCTCTGACCCTGAAGCCACCGCCGTGGTGGAGACCCGCAAACGGGTTTTGACCATCAGCACACTTGTAAGTGGCCTCGTCACGTTCCTGCGGGATGGCTTCGGTGTGATCAAGCCCATGGTGGGCAACGAGTCCCTGCTCATTATGCTCGGGGTAGAGCCCGCCATCTTAGGCCTCGGGATGGTCGTGCCACTGTCGGTCGGACTATCGGGTCTGCTCGGAGTGTGGTTCGTCGCCAACTTCGGGGAGACAGTCGCGGGGTGGGCCGCGCTCGCGGGCACCACTCAAGAGCACTGGACAACCTGTGTCGAGCTGCTCGGCAAAGGGGAGGTCACCGATTTCTTGCGAACCTCGTGTGGCGGCGCCTCCGAGTTCCTGCAGTCCTCTTCCCACTTTCGCTATCTCGTGCAGTGGAGCATGTGGCCCGCCACAGCAATGATGATCGCTGCGGCGCTCACCAGCGTCGCGGTTCCATTGATCGGTCACGCTTTCCGCGGCAGTCAGAACAAGAAGGCGATGGAGCTCGCCCCCGAACCTTCTCTTGCCGACGAGCATATCTCGACACGACAAACGGTCGCCGCGATTGTGGTCAGCACTGTCCTGCTGGTGTGGTTGCAAGGGGCTTGGTTTGACATGCCCTGGCAGCAGGTACTCGTCGCTATCTCGATTCAGCCGGTCCTCGTCGTCGCTGGACTTCGAGTGCTGGGCCTGACGGGGTCGGGCCCTGTCTCCTTGATGGCCAATGCGACACAATTCGTCTTCGGTTTGTTCTGGCCAAACCACATCCAGCAGAATTTAAATGCTGCTCACATCAGCGCCGATCCGCAGGCTTCCTCCGAAAGCACCATCGGTGCCTTCTGGGTGGCGCGACGCATCGGCGGTCGCTTTGCCTCCCTCGTCACAGGGCAGCTCATCGCCATAGCCATTGCGGCCCTTCTCATCCCCATCACCTTTAACCTGCTCGTCACGACTTACGGGGTGGGCCTCGGAGAGGGTCAACTTTCAGCACCCACGGGCCTCAAAATCGCCTCACTCGCCATCGTCATGGAAGGAGGTGTCGCCGCACTCCCCCACGGCGCTCTGATGGCCTCATTGGTGGCGGCGATGCTCGGCGTCATTTTGGAGCTTCTCCTGCTCGTGAAACGCCGCGCCAGCGCCGGCGCCCTCCTGCTGGACGAGAATGGCAATACGTCGTCGCGTTTTTGGTGGGTGCCCATCCCCTCTGCTTTTGGCTTCGCTCTGATCCTGCCGCCGTCACTCTCCATCTCCTTTGCAGTCGGGAGCGTTATCTCAGCCGTGTGGCGAAAGTTCTCTGTTGCCAAACACAGCAGTTATTCCACCTTTGGGGCTCCCCTCGCTGCGGGTATGGTCGCGGGCGAGGCCATCGTCGGAGGAATCGTGATTCCCGTACTCGCTCTCGTCGTGGGGTTGGTTCTCAGCGCGCTCGCGTAGCGAGCCCCGCCCATCACGCCCCTGGCTCGATCGGCGCGACAGCCAGAGGCCTCGCGACTCAAAAGCGATATCGGAGTCCCAGCTGGGCCGTGAAGGGCCCCGCTGTGGACAGTGGCTCACCGAACCTACCTTCGAGATTGCGTTGCTCTACCCGGGTGACGGGGCGTGCATTGAGGACGTTGAAGACATCGACCATCAACTCAATCTTCTGTGACGTCAGGGAGGCGAGGTCCCATAGCCCCCGAGCATCGAGAGAGAATTGGTCGGGCAAACGCAATTCTCGGTCAGCTTCAGACCCGTCAAGACTCGCTCCTGCATCGAAGCCTCTCGGAGCCCGGCGATCCACGTACCCCTCTACCACGGGATTCCAATAGAACCGGTCGTAGGGCCGTCCCGTCTGGTACGAGCCCGTGGCACCCAGGCTTATTCCGAGGGGAAGCTCATAAGTGCCGCTGAGGCGCCCCACATGGCGTACGTCATCGGCGAGATAACCGTATTCGAAAGGCCTTTGCGTAGGGTTGTCGAGGCTCGAATCAAAGACCTCATCGAGACTCCCCTCTAGGCGGGCGAGGGTATAGGTGGCTAACAACGACCACCCATCGACAAGGTCCCGCTGCAGCTTTGCCTCAAGTGCGACGTAGTCCCGGACCGCGCTCGG
>JBMTAX010000235.1:0-5590 GCA_049429145.1 Myxococcota bacterium | reverse complement strand
GTCGCGACAAACTCCAAGCCCGAGCCACGCCTGCGTCGGTGCTGCGAGGAGCGTAAACAGAGAGTCAACATTCGCGAATTCGAGAAATCGATCATCTACCTCGAAGCAGCGTGTGACCAGGTGAAGCAGTCGACCAGAGGGCAACCACGCACGGCAGGATAACCCGCGGTCTTCCATGCGCAGATCAACTTCCACCGGAGAGAACGCGAGTTGTAGCGTCGAGCGAATCTCCTCGGCCGAGGTCACGAAGTGGCCCGAAGGATTCTCCACGACGTCACGAAAAGGGCCAAAACCCGAGAGCGCGATGTGCAAGGGCTCTGCCGCGGGTATGGACCGTTCGAGGACCTCGCCATAGCCGGCGAGGGCAGCGGCCACAGTGAACGCGATGGACGTGACGTCCGTGTGCCCTTGCCCCGCAAGGCGAATGCGAGACGAGGTTCGAGGAGGAACGTGCAGGAACCCCCATAGTGGCGCATGGTCGTCATCGAGGACGGGCCGGAAGAGCGATGAAGACCGTGCATGCGCGGCGCGGAGCAGCGCGTGAGTACAGAACAGCGTGTGGCCGCAGTAGAAATGACCAGCGTCGTCACTCTCGCGAACCGCGACGGGGAACGGCAATAAAGAAGGTAGCCCGGAGCCGCTCATCGTGCTGCCGGACGAGAGCGGTGCCGCAACAACTCAACGACTGTGTTCAACACTCCGTGGGCGAGGCCGACTTTCGAGCCCTGCCCTAGGTCGATGGTGGTTCCCCCCCGCAGAAGGAGTGTCAGTCGGTTGTCAGGGGTGTCGAAACCCAGACCGGGCACACTGACGTCGTTGGCGCAGATCACGTCACAGTTCTTTCGCTCGAGCTTCAAGCGGGCGTTTTCGAGCAAGTCCTGGGTCTCGGCCGCGAAGCCCACGAGCAGCGGTCTCTCCTCGAGGTCCCCCACGGCTGCCAGGTTGTCTGGAGTCCGCTCGAGCGGTAAGGCGAAGCTTACGTCCGTCTTCTTGATCTTCTGCGCTGCCACTGCGGCTGGTCGATAGTCGGCCACAGCCGCCGCGAGAATGGCGACGTCAACGGGAGCAGACTGCAACCGGTCCATGACGGCGTCGTGCATGTCAGCTGCGCTGCGCACAGCGATGGCGTCAACGCCATGAGCCGCCGGTACGGGAGCAGTGGTGGGACCGTGGATCAGGGTCACGCGGGCCCCTCGTCGACTGGCGGCCACGGCGAGCGCAAACCCCATCTTTCCGCTCGAGCGGTTGGTGAGATAGCGAACCGGGTCAAGATCCTCGGCGGTGGGTCCGGCGGTGATGAGGACATGACGACGTTCGAGGTCAGGCTCAGTGAGGGCGCGACAACACGCCTCGACGATGTCCTCGACGGGAGCAAGCCGACCTTCGCCGTCGCGTCCAGAAGCGAGCGCCCCCTTGGCCGGCTCGACGAAGATCGCACCGCGGCTCCGGAGCAGTTCCACATTCTGCTGGGTTGCGGGGTGCTGCCACATGCGTGTCTCCATCGCAGGGGCGATGAGCAGCGGCGACCGAACAGAGAGCAGCGTCGCAAGCAGGGCCTCGTCAGCGAACCCCTGGGCCATCCGCGCGAGCAGGTTCGCGCTCGCGGGAGCCACGACCGCCAGGTCAGCACGGTACGCCTCCTCGACGTGAGGAATCTGCCCCTCCTCTGTATCGAGGACATCGACCAGACAGGGGCGCCCCGTCAGCCCTTCAAAGGTGAGGGGGCCGACGAAGCGCGTCGCCGAACGCGTGGGTGCAACGGTGACGATCGCTCCCTCGCGCATCAAAGCCCTGGCTAGCTCACAGGCCTTGTAGGCAGCGATGCTGCCCCCGACGCCCAGCAAGATTCGCTTGTCGCGCAACGGTCGCATGATTGGACGTTAGCCGGTTTCTAGGTCGCCGTCTGGTGAGTTCGTCGCGGCCTCGTGGTAAGCCCGAAAACTCCCTTGTCCCCCAACGGAGAAACGGGCAAGTCACAACCATGTCCTCGGATGACAGCGTTCTCGCCGCCGCCGCCGCCGACCTGCTGAGCCCGAGCGAGGCGACGCAGGCCGAGGGAGAGCAGGTGCTGCTTCAGGCAGGCACCTCCGCGGTGCCTCATCTCGCCCGCGCGCTAGAGTTGTCACTGTCGACGTCCTCCCCCCCAGGACGAGCCGGCCGAGTCGCGTTGCTGCTGGCGGCTTTCCGCGCACGGGAGGGACTCCCCGCGCTGTATGCCGCCGCGGGCGCGTCACTCCCGGCAGCGGAGTTGGCGTTGGTCGCCCGCGCCATCGCGGAGATCGTCGACGGACGTGACGCCTTTGACGATCGGGCGCGAGCCGCCCTCGAGGCCCTCGTCGGTGCCGCCGACCGTCACGTGCGTATTTTCGCCATCCGTGCGTTGAGCGCCATCGGTGACGCCCGCTGCAAAGCCTGCATCGAGGCGCTGCAAAACGATCGCGACGCAATGGTTCGCCAGGCGGCCAACGCAACGCTCGAGCGGATACGCAACGAAGAACTCGCCGCCACCCAGCCCGAAGGCGACTTCGCCTCCTTCGCCGCCCTCGTCGCTGAGGCCCAGGAACCCGGGGCGGAACTTCGACCCTGGCTCACGGACCTGGCCGACGCTCGACGACCCGTGCGCGAACAAGCTGTAGCCCACCTGATTCAAGCCGGTCGCGTCGCCGTTCCGTTTCTCATTGAGCAGCTGAACCAGCCGCACCCGCTCCCGCGAATTGGAGCGGCGCAGGCCCTCGGTCGCCTGCAAGCCCCCGAGGCGGCGGGGCCCCTGCTGATAGCTGCGACGGCGCCGGCGACGACCGGACCCGAACGAGAGCTCGTCCCCGTCGCGCTGCGAGCGCTAGCGAACTGCCTGACCGGCGCCGAGGAAGGACTGGCGCCTGGGCTGCTCCCGTTGGCTCGCTCGGAAGATCGCTTCGTGCGGGCAGCTGCGTTGCTTTGCCTTGGCCGTATCGCAGACCGTGAGGGCATCGCGGCGGTGGTGGCAGCGCTTTTCGACGGAGACCCTTTCGTCGTCGAGTCAGCTTCGGTAGCCTTGTCAGAGGGGGTAAGAGAGAGCGACCACGCCCTCGTCATGCCTCTCCTCGACGCCTACGACGCCGCAGGGGGACACGCTGCCCCGGCGCTGCGCGAGGCCATCCTCATCGCATTGTCACGCATCGACATGCAGGCCCCTGCGCTCTTGGTGCGGGCCCGTCACCGGGTGCGACGAGAAACCCACGGTCCGACGGCAGCGCTCCGCAAAGTCGCATTCGTCCTGCTGGAGCGCCTCTATGGTGACGACGATCCACCGCCCCTGCCGGTCCTCGACGACGCTTTGGCCCGCCTACAGGATCCCCACCCGGAGGTACGGGTCGCCGCGGCGAGCCTGTTGGCCCAGCACCTCGAGCCAGGCTTTACGGGCGCGGTACCCAAGCTGATCGACGCAGCGCTCCGCAAAGAGCGCACCCTGTCGCTGCTCGTCGCCGAGGCCCTGCGGCGACATGACACCGTGGCGGCAAGGGAAGCGCTCGTTTTGTTGACGAGAAGCGAAGACAGCCCCGTGGCGCTGCGTGCCGCTGAGCTTGTAGACGGGTTCCAGCCCTCCGGCGAGGAGTGGACCGCGCCCACACGCCCGCGCCCGGGTCCGAGTCCGGGCCGTCCACCGGTGCGCGTAACCCACGCGCCTACGCCTCGACGGGTCAAAGCAGCCATCGATGCGTCTGCAGAGAGAGGACCGGTCGTGGAGGCTCGCTTCGAGGCCACGCCTCTGAAACCAAGTGCTGAAGCGGGAGTAGATGCATCATTGCCTAAAACGGATCCTCAGACCGGGACGGAAAGCGCCGCAACCACAGGTCCTCTGCCTCATTCGTGAGTGCTGGTGACGACGGGTGAAGCCGCATCACGGCATCTGGTGCGGCTTTTCGGCCGCGGCAGCCACTTGGCGTCGAGCGGCCCGATATCTCCCCCGCGAGGGCGCTGCCCCGGTCGGGCGAGTGCGCCGAAGGGTGGCAGGTCGAGCGCAGATCTCTTGTTTGCATCGATACGTGTCGAGGTGCTTCCCTGCGAGGCGCTCATTGCCTACAGTGCGCGGCGTGACGGCAATGGGAAACACCTCTATGTTCCAGAAGTTGGTCAACCTCTTCAGCGTTGACCTGGCGATTGACCTCGGCACCGCCAACACCCTCGTCCATGTGCGTGGACAAGGGGTTGTGCTCAACGAGCCAAGCGTCGTGGCCATCCACAAGAACGGCGCGCAGACGCGCGTGCTGGCGGTGGGACGCGATGCCAAGGAGATGCTGGGGAAGACCCCTGGCAACATTGTCGCGATTCGACCGATGCGCGACGGTGTCATTGCCGATTTCACCGTGACTGAAGCGATGATCCGCGCCTTCATTGAGAAGGCCAATGAGCGTCGAAACTTCGTTCGCAGTCGCCTGATCATTTCGGTGCCCGCCGAGATCACGAGCATCGAGCAGAAGGCCGTGCGAGAGGCAGCGCTTGGGGCCGGCGTGCGAGATGTGTGGCTCATCGAACAGCCCATGGCCGCCGCCGTCGGCGCAGGGCTCCCCGTGCAGGATGCGCGGGGCTCCATGATCATCGACATCGGAGGCGGCACCACCGACGTCGCGGTGATCTCCCTCGGGGGCCTCGTCGCCTCGCAAACGCTGCGCATGGCCGGGGACAAGTTCGATGAGTCCATCGTGAACTTCGTGCGCAAGCGTCACAACATCCTGATTGGCGAGCGAACCGCCGAACTCATCAAGATGAAGATCGGCAGCGCCTATGACCTCGACGAAGAGTTGGATATCGAGGTCAAGGGGCGGGATCTCATCACCGGCGTGCCCAGGTCCATCAACGTCACGTCGGTGGAGGTGCGCGAGGCGCTGCAGGACAACATCCGCCAGCTGGTGGCGGCGGTCAAAGCTACCCTAGAACGGACCCCACCCGAGCTGAGCGCTGACATTATCGACCGCGGTATCGTGCTGTGCGGCGGCGGCGCCGGCATCAAGAACCTCGACGTGCTCCTGAGCGAAGAGTGCCAGCTGCCGGTGTTCGTAGCGGAGAACCCACTCCATGCCGTCGTCGACGGGGTAGGCATGGTCCTGGAGAACCTTGAGAAATACCGAGGGCTGCTGCTGTAGCTGCTGACACCAGCTCCGTCTCAGGCCTCAAGCAGGGGTTGCCGCCAGTGGCCATGCGACGGATTCATCGTCGTCGCACATCTGCGGGTGTGCGGGCGGACCCATTCGTGCCTGCGCGCGCTGAGGCGCCCCCAAGATCGGCGAAACCACCCACCTTTCCGTGGCATCTGGATATGACGTCGAGAGAGGGGGAGGTCCCTGCCCCGCTCGATGTGTCCATGGGCCAGGAGCAGCCCAAAAGAAAGAAGGTACACCGTGCGAGCGCTGATCTGCGACGACATGCAAACGGAGCGGTCCAACCTGCAGAAGATCCTTACAGGAATGGGGTTTGTTACCGAGAGCGCAGCCGATGGCTCAGAAGCCGTGGAAAAGGCTGCGGCAAACCCGCCAGCCGTGGTGTTCCTCGACATCGTCATGCCAAAGATGGACGGCTTTGCCACTTGTCGCGCCCTGAAAGCCAATGAAAA
>JBMTAX010000234.1:0-5596 GCA_049429145.1 Myxococcota bacterium | reverse complement strand
GACGCGCACCTCGGTGTACGCCGCATATCGGTAGCGCGCGGCGGCGAGGCGCTGTCAGCGCGGTCGCGAGATCCGCGGCGAAGCTGGCGCGTGCGCACGCCCATGATCCCCCTCGCCGCGCCGCCGCCTCCAGCCCCCTCGCGCTCCTCGAGCGAGAGGGTCCGCCGGCACCGTAGGACTTCACCATGTGGACGACGCACACTCTCTCGGTGCCGTACAAAACTTCGGTTTGTCTCCCGCGTCACGGCAACGAGCGTCTCGTCGTCTTCACAGGATGAGCTCTTCGTCCTCTCATTCACCCGGGCCACCCCTTCCCTTCGGGATATCGGGCCATTTCGGTCCACCTCACGCGGAACCAGACGGAGCTGCAAAAGCCCATAGGTGATGTGCGCGCACACAGCGCGGGTCATGCGTTGCATCTGCCTTCACGACATCCCGTTGGACGGGTCGCCAATCCGACCGTGCCCGCGGTGATCGGCAGTCCTCGAAGCCAAGGAATCCGGCAACTTCGCCCCGGCAACCACCGCGCCAGGGTGCCCCGCCACGCGGACCACACCGACTCGCCACCTACCAGCGCGCTTCTCGCAGCTGTCCGGTCACCGCGGATCGACCGCCAATCACTGTTCCTCGTGGCCCAAGGGCTACAGCTGCGCGCGAACCGACCTGCTGATGGAGCGCTCCTCGGGGACGGCGAGAGGCAACTGTGCCGGGGCCAACTCGACCGTGTCGGTGCTTCCTTCGAGGACTTCCAGCTCGTGGCGGAAGCGCAGATCGAGGGCGCGGCGTGAACTCTCGGGTGAACTCGCTGCGGAGACGGCAACGCGGCCGTCGTCGTGCGCGGGCCGGGTCCGCTCCAGCAGCGGCACTGCGACTTTGAACACCTCGAGGGCCCAGCGACGCGCAGCCTGTTGCCCTTCGATGCCGATCGCATCCCAGTGCCGCCCGTCTCCGCTGCGTGGAGCGAGGCGTTCATAGTCGAGGAAGGGCAGGGCAGAGGGGCGGCTGTCGACGAGCTTGCAACGTCCTTGCAGCGATTTTTCCAGCAGCCCGTACAGATACTCGACCTTGGCGTGAGGCTTGACGTTATCCCTTCCTGAAGGCGGGCCCACCCAGAGACAGGCGCTGCCAGAGGCGAGGATGGTGTCTGCTAGTGCGGCGATGTCGTCGCTCGCCTCGGCAGGGTTGCGCCACGCAGAATGGATTTGGTTCGCCCCGAGCTCGACGATGGTCAGCGTCGGCGCAGCACTCCCGAGCAGTTCCTCGAGGCGTGGCGTCGACGCCTGGTTCAGCTTGACGACACGCCAGTCTGGCTCCCCGGTTTCGATACGGAGGAAGCCACACGACGCTGAGAGACCTCGCAAGAAGGCATCTGGGGACACCCCGCAGCTGCCCACTGTCGTGACCTCTGCGTCGACGCTGCGCAACAGGAGGTCAAGGGACTTGCCGAAGGTGCTCGTCGCGTGGCTGTCCCCGATGATGAGTACCGATGGGGACCGGGGTGGGGTGTCGGCGCGACCTGTACCCTGCGACAGGGTCGCCGCGAGCACCATGCTGACGAGAGGACTCCACATGACCCCTATTGTGACCAAAAACGGTCGAGAACGCCAAATTGCGGCACGTCGGGGACCTGGCCCATGAGACACCCATACCGCGCGGCGCTCTATCAGCTCGGCGCCGTCTCTGCGTATCCATGAAAGCCATAGGGCAGTAGCGGCAGGGGTGCCGAGGCAATGGGGCCAGCGCCAAGCTTCTGCGCGTCGAGCACCACCAGAGTGCTAGAGGAACGTGCGCCGTCGTACACCAGCGCGACGACGTAGCCACGGCGGTCCTGGTGCGAGGCCGCGCCCTCGGCCGGGAAGAACACCGGCTCACCGACGTAACGCTCCGCACCTGGTACCCATAGCTCCTCTTCCCGCTCGAGGTCGATGAGGTCCACCGCCGCGAGAGCGTCGAAGGGATCGCAGTGTGCCTCCTCGGTGCGGGACGCAGCGAAGAGCGTGGATGCGACAAGCCCCTCCCGGTTTGCGTCGACGCGGGGGAAGTCTAGGGCGTGGCGCGCAATCTGTTGCAGGTCTGCCTGGCCGCTCGAGTGCACACGCACCCGCATCAGCCGCTGCGGTTGCCGCTCATCGGATAGACCAGGATCGAGCAAGGGGCTCGTGCTTCCCCTGTACCCGAACTCGGTCCCGAAGGTGACATCGGGGAAGGCACATACGTCGACCACCACACCATTGTCATCGTCGAATGCATTGGCGAAATGCACTGCGTACAGAGGCCCCCCGACGGAGACAAAGCGGTGCTGCACTTCTCCCGCACCCTCGCGTGGGATCATCAACAACCCGCCCACCTGGGCAGGGTCGCTGGTGATGGCGTCGAGCAGGGTCCCGCGGTGGAGTTTCGCACGCAGGAACGCGGCCGGGTCTAGGCTGAGGGGGTTGCGTGCGAGGATGTACCAGCGACGGGTCACGACGAAGTCATGCACGAAGGACATGCCGTCCACAGTGGTCGCGCGCTCTGTGCAAAGCCGCCCCTCGTCGTCGAACTCTCGAAACACCAACCTGGTCGACAGGCCCATGGACAGCGACAGTGTCACCAGGCGACGGGTCACTGGGTCGACGCGAAAGTGCGCGAGCGTGGCCCCCTCGCCGAGGGCCCCGTCGAAGCTCTCCTCACCGACGGTATGGAGGCTTTCGCGGTCGACGGCGAAGGGGTGGCCGCCCTCCCACCCGCAGAGGAGGCGGTCGCCGAACGGCAACACCGTTGTGTTTGCCACGTTGCGCAAAGTCGGTGCCCCCTGCAGCGACGGCCCCGGGTCCGGCAGGGTGCCTATGCCGGGCACGACCAACCGCTGCGCATGCTCCTCAACGACGAAGGCGGGGGTTTGTACAAAGCGCGCACGCAGAGAGACACCGCCGTCCCGCGTGAACTGAAAGGCGCGCACATAGCCGTGGCCATCGAAGGGGTGCGCAAGGCTACGGCCATAGCCGAGGCGGCCCGGTCCGTTGAGCAGATAGCGCGCCCCTCGCAACGCTCCAGGGATGCGACCATCGACGCGGCTCTCGTGGACCTCGAGGTCGAGATCCCCAGGGCTCGCTGTCATGACCCGTGTCCAGCGACGCGCGCGCTCGTCGTCACGGGGAGGCGCACGGACGACCTGGCGACCCGGGGCGGCGCAAGCACTACCGAGGAGCAGGGCAGACGCACCTGCTTTGAGGAGGTCCCGACGCTTCATCGCACTCCCGTAGCATTCTTCGTGTGCGCCCGCAGTGGGCGCGGGCTGCTCATCATACCGTTGCCCCGAGGTATGCCGCGAAGGTGGCAGGCGGTTGCGCACCGCTCAGGGCGAGGCCGTTTTCACGCAGGAACAAAGGGACCCCGTTGATACCGAGAGAATGCGCTTGTTCCAGGTCTCGCTGCACCTGCACCTTGCCGTCGCCCCGCCGCACCCTGAGCGCGAGGTGGTCCACGTCGAGAACCAGCGCTTGGGTCCTGAGAAAGTCAACGACGTCATCGACGCGCCCGAGGAATACGCCCGCTTCGAAGTGAGCGGAGAAGAGGCTGTCGACCAGCTTCGAGACGATGTCTGCTCGCCCGCGCGCCATGTCTTGGCCGACCGCCGCGATTTCGTGCGCAAGACCCATGTGTGGGCCGTGCATGCGATCGAGGTCGAACTCGATGCCCTCTTCCCGCCCGAGGTCACGAAGCCTCTCGAACATGGCGCGTAGGCGGTCTTCGCCGCCGAACCGTCGCGAGAGCTCACGTCGTGGGTCGACCCCTTCTGGGGGTAGGTCGGGTCGCAGCAAGAACGCTCGCCATCTGACCTCGACGACATCGTCAGGTCGTTGTGCGAGTGCCCGTTCGAGCCTGCGCTTGCCGAGAAAGCACCATGGACAGGCAAAGTCAGACCACACGTCGAGATGTGACATCAAGAACCCCTACGCTACTCGGACGTGGCCCTGCAACCCCAAGTGCCGACGATGAGAGGGCTCAAAAACTCGCCTGCGCCAGGGCGGGTGCGCAGGAGGGCTACAGGGATGCCTTACCAGGGCATTCAGCGCTACGGTCTCGACTATGGCGAAGGACATGTCACGTCTCGACGCTGAAGCCCGCGCACTCCACGAGTCATGGGACGACGTAGGGCGCGTGGTGCTCATCGTGGCACTGGTCGCTGCAGTGATCTGGGCGCTATGTACGCTTCTGAAGAAAGGCGTGCTCCTTGGCAGCCATGGGCTACTCGCGGCGGTTGGTGCCGCGCCCACGCTGACGACGAGCGCAGGCCTCGTGTGCGGCTTGCTACTTGCGGGCGTGTTCCGGGGGATACTCCATCGTCGACCGACGTGGGCCGAGGTTGAACGTGACGGCATCGACGTCGCACTTCATCACTACCATCTGACCTACCAAGACCAGATAGATAGCCCCGAGCCACGCTATGGGCTCCAAGCGTTTCGTCTCGCGCTGCGGAAGGCCCTCGCTACCCTCGTCACGCTGGGGCTCGGTGGTTCCGGAGGGCTCGAGGGTCCCGTCGTCCTCATCGGGGAGTCCGTCGGGGCTGGCTGTGCCCGGGTCATGGGCGCGCGCTCTGAGCACGAGCTGCGCACCTACCAGTTGGCCGGCATCGCTGCCGCCGTCGCCACGCTGTTGAACGCGCCCTTCACAGCGGCATTGTTCGCCATCGAGGTCGTCTACGGAGACCGAATCATCTACCGAAAGCTCGCCTATGCGTTGCTCGCGGGCTGTCTGGCCTACCTTCTCAACGAGCGGGTGCTCGGTCATCCCGACCCCTTCTTTGTCGCGCCTCCCCATGGGCGGACATACGCCTTCGAAGAGTATGCAGTGAGCGCACTCGTCGCTGTCGCCATCTCAGCGCCGGTGGCCCTCGGCTTCGGCCTCGCCATGAAGCACACGCGCAGCATCGTCGATCGCGGCAATCCGCTGCTGCGGAGCTTGCTCGGCGCCGCGGGTACCGGTGCGGTGGCGCTTGGGCTGGCGGCCGGGCTCGGCGTCGATGTACGCCATACCCTCGGCATGGGTGACTGGACGCTGCGGCAACTGCTCGCTGGAGAGTTCACGGGATCTGTGTGGATCCTCGCGGTTGTCCTCGTCGGACGAATGCTCACCACCGCGTTCACCGTCCAGAGCGGTGGCTCGGCGGGGTTGCTCATCCCCTCCATGTTTCTCGGCGGAGTGGCAGGAGCCGCCACGGGCTCGGCGCTCCAACTCGCAGGAATCTGGCCCGCGCTCGACGTGCAGTTGTTCGTTGTGGTGGGCATTGCGTCCGCGCTGGTAGCCATGGTTGGAGTACCCCTGGCGGCCATTGCCCTCGTGCTCGAGGTTTTCGGCCCCCAATATGGACCGCCCACCATCCTCGCGTGCGGGCTGACGTACGTCGTGACGCTCCGCCTCAGCGTCTACGAGCAGCGCTCTTCGCCTGACCCCGTCGCCGATGAGACGGGCGCGCGCGCCTAAGCGAGAATCCATCGTTTAGGGGAGCAAGTCCTCGAGCGCCGAGGGCGGTTCCTGTGCCTGTGCGCCCGCCTCTTGCGAACGACGTGACCACGCTACGATCTCATCGAAAAGCTTGTCGACGAGTCCGGGG
>JBMTAX010000233.1:0-5602 GCA_049429145.1 Myxococcota bacterium | reverse complement strand
GAACGACGGCGCAGGAGGCGGCGCGAACGACGGCGCAGGAGGCGGCGCGAACGACGGCGCAGGAGGCGGCGCGAACGACAGCGCAGGAGGCGGCGCGAACGACGGTGCAGCAGGCGACGCGAGCGACGGTGGCGGTGATGCGAATGAAGGAGAGAGCGACGGCGCCCGCTGGGGCACCACCGGGATATCGGCGAGGGTGTCCCCCGGGTGCCCTGACAACGACGAGGTCGTGGCGGCTTCGGCCAATGGAACGTCGCTGAGCTTGAGGGCAACGGTCTTGTTTGCGTCGGCGGAATGGACGACGGGGGATCTGGGGGTCACTGACGCTGGAGTGTGCGGAGGGTCCTCGAGGGCGCTGAGGGCGAGGGCTTGCCGAACGAGGGCACGCCCGTCGGCGATGAGCGTCGCCACCTGACTCTCGTCGCTCTCTGGGATCACCTCACTCTCGAGGATGCCGGCCGGAATGGGTCGAGGGCGTACCATTCGGGCCCTCTCGGCGAGTTCCTGCTGACCGGTAGCCGCGTCATCGGGGAACCGTTGTGACAAAAACGCGCCAACATCGGTATCGCGCCACAGGGACGGAGGGAGCTGCTCGATGGCACGCACAACCTCCGCGCACGAGGCGAAGCGCTGGTCGCGGTCTTTGGCCAACAGCCGCATGCACAGCGCGTCCACCTCGGGGGGCACATCGGGGCGACGCACGCTTGGCGGGTCTTGTGGCGCCTGGGTGATCTGAAAGAGGGTCATCGCTGGGTTCTGGCCGCCGAACAGCCGATCAGTCACCAGCGACTCCCACAGCACCACACCGAGCGACCACACATCAGCACGAGGGTCGAGGGTCTCACCCTTGGCGTGTTCGGGGGACATGTACCCGAGCTTGCCCTTCAAGATGCCCGTACTCGTCTTGATTTCGGAGTCCTGCGCTTTGGCGACCCCAAAGTCGATCACCTTCACTTTGCCGTCGTAGGTGACGAAGATGTTTGCTGGACTCACGTCACGATGCACGAGACCGAGAGGCTGTCCGCCTACGCGCAACGTGTGGGCAAAGTGCAAGCCGCAGGCAGCTCCGTGCAACACCTGGAGGGCGACGCCGACGGGGGTGGGGGTCTTTGCCCGTTTGGCGTTGCCGAGAACCTGGGCCATCGAACGACCCGCGAGCAGCTCCATGACGAGCAAGGGGTGCCCACCGAGTTCATCCATCGCATAGGTCTCGACGAGGTTCGCGTGCCGCAAGCGGACCGCGACCCGACCTTCCTCGCGCAGCATCTGATCTTGGTAGTCGCGGTTCGGGTGGTCGGTGAGGGTGCGTTTGACGACGACGAGGCCTGGGCCTACGTGCTCGTTACCGACGAATCTCGCGAGCAACACCTCACCCATTCCGCCGACAGCAAGTCGACGAACGATGGAGAACGCAGGGTGCTGCTCGAAGGTTTCGTTCACGCGGCTTCACGCAACATCGAGGAGAAAAGCGAAGGGGAAGGTAGTACCAGCGGGTACGCTACCGCAAACCAAGCCTCCTGCGCCTCTTTCTGCACCATGGTGCGGTGAACAACAGGCACGAGAACAAGGCGACCAGTTCTGTCGCTGTGGTGACAGTGCCCTCTCGCATGTGGGTGCAGGCGCAGCCCTCGTCGTCCGACACGCAGGAGATGCCGTCGGCGGGGCCTCGAGGTAAGCAGGCGCCCTCTGCACATACCTGCAACTCGCTGCAATCGCCATCGACGTCACAGGGCACCCGACAAACGGTGCGGGCAACAGCCGTAGAGCGCGCGCATAGCCCCTGCAGACATTCGTCGTCGCGCTCGCACACTGCCCCAGGGGGCTTGCCCACCCCGGCTTCACGTTCACATAACCCGTGAGCGTCATCGTCGCCGTCCGCGGCGTGAAGCACGCAAACCGTCCCTACAGGACACGAAATGTCCGATGAGCTGCACCGAGCCGAACACTGCGCAGGCCCGTCCCCCCCGCCGACGCAGACCAACGATTCCACACACTCCTCACTGCAGGTGCAGGCCTCGCCTTGCCGGAAGGGCCCCTCGCAGCTCGAGTTGTCCACTTGCGGGTACAGCGCGCGAGCTCCCGCTTCGTCGTCGTCACGTAGGCTGCGCCAGATCCCTCCAGGATACGCCGGATGCATCACCGACAGTTCGGGACCGAGACAATCGGTCTCGGCAGCGTCGACACAGGGGTGGTCGAGGCCGATGAAATGCCCGACCTCGTGCACGGCGATACTTTCGACGTCGATGCGGTCTGCCCCCGAAGGCAGTTCCTCGTCGGTGGACCACGTGTGGTGCACCCCGTTGAAGACGATGCTCGCATAGGTGCGAGGCGCCCCTGCCGCAGTGGGAACAGGCCCGACGGTGATGCCGAGCGTGCCTGGCCCGAGGCCATAACGACCTTCCTCATCCCAAAACACCGAGTTCCGTCCGTCGTCGGGCTCGGTCTCGAGAACACCGGGGAGGGCACCCTCGACGAAGCGCAGGCGACTGCCGGGCACACAAGACCAGCGACGGAAGGCGCTGCGCACCGCATCGAGGTCGCTGTCGTCGTCGATATCGGCGCTGCCCGTAGGTTCAAGGTGAAATGAGATGGGGCCGTGGTCCGCGTCCCAACTGCTTCCGAGCAGACGAAAGGCGGACGCGCTCGACGAGAGCGTCGCACCCATCAAGAGCACCACGAGGCGAAGCAACAACATGGACAGAGGCTAGCAGCAGCGGCGACTTCGTTGCTGCGTCATGCAACTGCAGGCGCCACGGCAGCGGGTTGTCTGCCGACGATTTCGATGGCGCGGTCTATAGTCTTTCGTCATGTGGTCAAAAACCGCCGCGCTCTCCACCCGGCTCGCCGATGTATTTCTCGCCCAGCTCACGGGGGACGGGCAGAACAGCTACGACGATCTTCCTGGCCAGGACGAACTTCGAGAGAGTCGCGAAGACGATCCCGACGGGATTCGCTGGCAAGCCCTGTTGCTCGCGCAGCACGAAACTTTGCCGCGGCGGGTCGCGCTGGCCTTGGAACAGGATCGTGCGCCGGTCGTCCTCGACG
Source organism: Myxococcota bacterium (assembly GCA_049429145.1). Taxonomy (GTDB): domain Bacteria; phylum Myxococcota; class UBA727; order UBA727; family CAYLZW01; genus JBMTAX01. The sequence goes on along the minus strand of JBMTAX010000233.1, from coordinate 2,557 downwards.
ACGGCACGAAGCTTCCTCGCGATGACGCCGAACGGCTCCTCGCTCGGAAAGAGGAAACGCGTGCGTTTTTGCCATTGCGGCGGTCGCTGGACCGTTCGGATGAGGGGTTCCGTCGACGTTGGCAGCAGGAACGAGAGCACTTCGATGCCCATGTCGACGCCGTTCTCGACGGGGCCACTTCGTCTCTACCACAGCCTGAGCGCGCCAAAGAGAGCCTGACTGTCTTGGTCCGCGACCTCGCCGACGCATGCCAAGAGGCCAAAGACATCCTCGCCCGCGCTGGCCACGTCGATCTCGAAACCCCAGCGAGTTTTGCGCGGGGTATCGATCTCCCTGATATTGCTGGGTTTTCTGAAGCGACCTCCCGGGGTCTCGGCCGCGCGCTGCGAGAGGCGGCGCGGCCATTCGGACAGCGTGACCTGCGGGCGGTGAAGGTTCCACGGCTGATGGGGGGGCTCGTGGTCACCGCGGCGACGGGGCCCATACGAATCGGCCACTGTTTCACGAGCGGGGCGGGGCGATGGCTCGCGGACGTAGAGGCGGCGGGCATCGGGGTCGGGTGTACTCTTTTCGCCTCAGGCCGCCTTACTCCCGCCCTGGAAGACCAGGCGCATGTCCTCGGGAACGCGCTCGCGCTGCTCGTTGATCGACCTTTTCTGCGGCGGGCGCTGCTCGGCGAAGACAGCGGGTCGAGTGAGGGGCGGGCACGCATCACGGCGGCGACACGCCTGCTCCGCACCCGCATCGAGGCCCGGGTCGCCCTCGCTTTGCTGGAGGACCCGGAGCGAGAGGCGGTTCGGGAGCACCTCGCGTCGTTCCTTGGTTTCGACCCACCCGCATCGCTGCTCGATGGCCTCTCGTTGCCGCCTTGGCCCGGAAGGAGACAGATGCGGGTGCAGGCAGCGGCGCTCGGCGCCCGAGCGATGCAACGAGCGCTCGGCGCAAGGCTCGCTCTGGCCCTTCGAGATCGTTTCGACGAAGCCGCCGGCATCGTCGCGGCACCCTACGAACACCTGGCCGGCGCCAAAGAAGCCCTCGCCGACGGGCATCTCGATATCTTTGGGCTCTTCGATGTCGCATACACCGAGGAAGCACCGGGCAAGGCGCTGGTCGCCTGGAGCGGCGAACTGCTCTCGTGACCCTGCCGCAGGAGAAGGCTTCGAGCCTGCGCTCGATAGAAATACTTGTCGACCCTAGAGATACCGACCGGTGAAGGACCGCAACGGTCCGACTGGCTCACGTCTTTGGTGATTCTTTGCGCTCGGCAGGAGCGGCAACGGGCCGCAGAGCCGGGTCGGCTTTCTTCGCACCAAGGTTTTCCATGCGACAGTTGCCCTCGAAGATCACCCCTTGGTGCATCACCAGGGAGGGTGTCTCGATGTCCCCATACAACCGGGCGGGGGCGTGCAGTTCCACGGCCTTTTTGGCTCGCACATTCCCCCGCATGGTCCCGTTCAAGATGAGCGAGCCGACGTCGAGGGTTGCCTTGACCTCGGCACTCTCCCCGATGACGAGCACGTCATCGGTGAAGATCTCTCCCGCAAACCTTCCGTCGATGCGCACTGCCCCCTGAAAGGTGAGCTTGCCATCGAAACTCGATTCGGGACCCAAAATGGTGTGGGTCTGGCCCACCGCAATGGAGGCCGCCGTAGGTATCGCCGAGTCTTCTTTTCGTAGGATCGCCATCTTCACCTCAGGCGGGGTCGCCTCGGCGCCTCGCGACAGACGGTTTGTATCTTGTACCGGAAGCCAGCGGTGCTGCCAAAAATGCGGTTTGCCCGGGTCCAAACCGGCCATCCCGTCACTCGCTTCCCACAATCGTTCACTGGACGTTCATGCGCGCAAGAACATCATCGAGGTGTTCAAAGCTGCTGAACTGCACCACGAGACTGCCCCGGCCACCTTTGTGCTTGATCTCCACCCGTGTTCCTAGGGCACGGGTGAGGCGCTCCTTGAGGGCTCGCTCGGCGGCACTCTCCACCGGAGCTGCTTGGGCTTCGCCCGGCTCAGCAGCCGACGACTTGCGCTGGGAGACCATCCGCTCCGTATCCCGCACACTCCAGCCCTTGCTCACCGCTTCTCGCGCAGCCCGTTCGATATCCCTTTCCGTCTCGAGGGCCAAGAGGGCCCTTGCGTGCCCCATGGTCAACTCGCGACCGAGAACCTGCCGACGAACGCTCTCGGGAAGCTTCAGGAGGCGCAGGGAGTTCGTGATGGTGGAGCGGTCCTTGCCGACCGCTTTCGCGATGTCGGCTTGGCTGTGGCCAAATTCCTCGTGAAGTCGTTGGTAGGCTTCCGCCTCCTCGATGGCGTTGAGGTCTTGGCGTTGGAGATTTTCGACCAAGGCCAAGGTCAACACATCGCGCTCTGCGACCTCGACCACCACTGCGCGGATGGATTTATGCCCCGCGCGTTGTGCCGCGCGCCAACGGCGTTCCCCCGCCACGATCTCATACTGCTGGGGAGCACGCTGCCGAACCACAATGGGTTGCAGGATCCCGTGCTCGCGAATGCTGGCCGCAAGCTCCTCCAGCGCTTCCTCCTCAAACGTTTGACG
>JBMTAX010000232.1:0-5610 GCA_049429145.1 Myxococcota bacterium | reverse complement strand
CGGGCGGCCATCGCGCCTCCGATGGCAGCGAGCACGCCTTCCTGGGCGAGTGTCTCAGCGTGACCGAACAGAAACTGCGGTCGCGCGACGAGTACAGTGCCGGCGAAGGCGAGCAGCATCGCCCAGACCATGGACTTCGGCGCTCGTTCTCGCAGAAAGACCCGCGCGAAGACGACGGTAAACAGGGGGTTCAGGTAGTGAAGAACCGTGACCTCAGCGAGCGGGAGCTTCGTGATGGCGAAATAGAAAAGCGTGAGCGCGACGAAGCCGAGGACGCCCCGCAGAAACAACAATCGACGCGCATTGCCAAAAGGAGAAAGACCCGTGCGCCGCAGCCACACATAGCTCAGCACACAAGTCAGCAGCGCGCGCGCAAAGACCATGGTTGAGCTCGGCAGCCGCTCCCCCGCCAGCTTCACGAACAGGCTCATCAGGCTGAAAAAGAACGCCGAAGAGAGCAAATGTCCGATGCCGCGTCGGAGGCTTGCATCGTCGGTCACGGGGTCGATGACGCCGAGGGGTGGGTCAGCGGCGGCAGCGAACGCACCGGTTTGAGCGTTCCTCCCTTCGGCAGACGCAAGACCTTCCCGCTACGCGTCCTCGGCGCAAGCGTTGCGGCCTCTTCCGGGTTCACCTCGCCCGCGCTCTCCCGGACAGTCTCTGCGGTTTCGCTGTCGAGAGAAGGTGGGGCTTCTGTCGCCGCCGCCTGCTTCATGACTCCAGTTTCTTCCAGTGGCGCATTCACCACATCGGCTCCCATCGAAGCAGCCTTTTGCCCATGGTCACAGGCCTTACCGCAGCCAGTGAGAGCGAGGCCCAACAAGAGCGCCAAGGTGTGAGCCCGCGCGAGAAGAGGCGGTGTGGCAGCGACAACGAACATCGAGCTCCTCACGGTGTGGCCCAAAGGGTGGCGGTTTGCATGGGCTGCGGCAAGCCCCAACTGGGCCATGCCGCTTGCCGCAGCGTCTCCTTGAGCGCAGTCTCGACGCTGCTGGAGGTTTCATGCGTATCGCGCTCTGTTCTGATGAACCCTATCCCGTTCACGCCACTTTGCGCGCGGCAATAGAGGAGCGCGGGCACGTCGTCGTCCCCTTCGGTGCCGTGCGCAGCCAGCAGGAGTGCCCTTTCGCGTGCGCCGCAGAAGAGGCTTCCCTCGCGCTGGCCACGGGCGCGTGTGACGAGGGGGTATTCTTGTGTTGGTCAGGAACAGGCATCTGCATCGCCGCCAACAAGGTGCCCCACATTCGCGCTGCCCTGTGCGTCGACCCTGCCACCGCCCAGGCCGCCCGGATTTGGAATCATGCAAACGTGCTGTGTCTGTCGAACCGCACGCTCTCTGACGACGTAGCAAAAGAAATCCTCGCCGCGTGGTTCGATACGCAGCCGGGTGACCGAGGCGCGGCCGGGGTCACTCTCCTCGATGAGGTCGATGCACGCCACCGCCGCTCGCTCCGCGACACTTGAGTTCGCGTCATCCCCCTCGTTCCCGTGACGACGAAACTGGTTTCCCGGTCACCCTGGGCAACGGACACCGGTGCCGCCGAGGCCGCAGTACCCCCCTGGATTCTTGGCGAGGTACTGTTGGTGATATTCTTCTGCAAAATAAAAGGTCGGCGCCGCCACGATCTCCGTCGTGATCGCCGCGTAGCCCGCTTGTTGGAGCACAACCTCGTACCGAGCTTTCGCACGCTCTGCTTGGGCCTGCTGTGCCTCATCGAACGGATAGATTCCTGAGCGGTATTGGGTTCCCACGTCGTTCCCTTGCCGCATGCCTTGGGTAGGGTCGTGGCTCTCGAAGAAAACCCGCAGCAGCTCGTCGTAGCTCACGCGTTGCGCATCGAAGACCACCCGCACCACCTCATTGTGCCCCGTGAGGCCAGAGCACACCTCCTCGTAGGTGGGGTGGGGGGTGAGACCCCCTGCGTAACCGACCTGGGTCGAGACGACGCCTGGCTGTTGCCAGAACCGACGCTCGGCGCCCCAAAAACAGCCGAGCCCGAACATCGCCAACTGGTAGCCGTCGAAGGGGCCCTGCATGGCTGCACCCGTCACGACGTGGACGGTGGGCAGTGCGAAAGAAGGGGCCATACGGCCCTTGAGTGCACGCTCCTTCGATGGGAGCTCTTGTTTGTCTCGGCGGAACAACATGGGTGGCCTCACTGTGACAGTGTCGATGCATCATGCCGACTCCCGTGCCGCGGCGCAGCTACTCCCCGTTCGCGCTCGTGTTCTTGGACTGACCGGTCGTCGCTGACCTGCTAGGACCCCCCGCATGTCACCTCCTGATGAACTCCTCGTTGCGATCTCCGAAGACGGCCTCCTGCGTGCACGCATCGCGCGGGTAACGACGCTGGTGGGCGAGCTCACCCTGCGGCAGCGGTCCGGCCGTCTCGCCACCCTCGCCCTCGGGCGGGCTGCCGGTGCCGCAGCGGTGTTTCCGATGGAGGCGGGCAAGCTCGCCCTTGTCTCTTTGCAGTTCACTGGCGGTGGGCCGCTAGGGGGCCTTCTCGTGGAGCATCGGCAGTCTGGGGACATCCGAGGCTACGCCCAAGAACCTACGGCAGAGCCCCGGGGAACTCTCGCCCTTCGCCGCAGCGGTGCGGGACTGGGGCTCTTGCCTCATGGCTCGCTCAGCGTCGTGAAACAAGATGGCCACGGTCGCTACACTGTCGGCCGCGTCGCGCTCCAAAATGGCGAGATAGACGACGATGTGGCGGGATATTTCCGCGACAGCGAGCAGGTACCGACGGCGATTTTCGCGGAGACCGTACTCGATGAAGGGGGCCGCGTGACCGCCTCGTTCGCCGTCCTCGTGCAAGTGCTGCCCCCCGCCGACGCCGACGCCCTTCTGCGGGTACCGCCGCGCTTCGACGTGGAAGAGGGTACGACCTTGGAGGGATTGTTGCAGCTCACCTTGGGTGACTCTCCACGGGTGCTTGAGCGAACACCCCTTCGTTTTTGCTGCGATTGCAGCCGCGACCGCGTTGCCCGAAGTCTCTTGCTGCTCGAACCACGCGAACTCGAGGAAATGATCGCTCAAGATCACGGCGCCGAGGTGACCTGTCGCTTCTGTGCTGAGCAGTATTTGATTTCCGAAGAGGAGCTCGAGGAGATTCTGCGCCAACGTCGCACGGCGGTTCCCGACGAGGTGCACTAGTCTTTGCTGCGTACGAGCACACCGGAATCGAGTGGTGTCATGCTGGTAGGGGCGAATATCGCACGGCGCATCGTGTCACCGGGCTTACATGGCGTGCGTACGACCCAGATACACCGGAGACGGTTTGGCAAGCGGGTTGATTTCCGGCTGGTGTCGGACAGCGGAACCCTGGACCCGCCGCGTTCGCTCGCAAATCGCCTGACGGGCAAGACCGTCGTGGCACGACCCTATTGTGCTCTCTGCAAGGCAGGCGGTAGCTCTCTCTGGGCACGCCCGACATAGGAGCAAACAGTCATGTATCCATCTAGTGGTGGCGGGGAGCGTTCTCCCGCCTACGCCTACGGAAGCGGGAACGACACCCGAATCTCCGACGGGACAAGCAGCCGGCGTTGGCTCTACGTCGTAGCGGGATTCGGTATCCTAGGCGCATTTTTCAGTGGTCTGTCGACGAGCGATTTTATCGCCCACCTCGACCGACAGGTGCACTCGATTCACTGCTCCATTGTCCCGGGCGCGGCAGCGCAATTCGGGGAGAGCGGCTGTCGCACCGTCATGATGAGCCCCTACAGCTCTTTGTTCCGAGAGAGCTTGTGGGGCGGTCTGCCCATCAGTTTGCTCGCTATGGCGGTGTTCTTCTACATGGCGGCACGTGCGCTGAGTTTCGGCCTCAAAGGCGAGCTCTCTCGTCGAGAGACGGGCTACATGCTGCTCGCCACGATGCTCCCGTTCCTGATGAGTATCATCTACGGGTACCTCTCGATGCGCGAGCTCGGCGCGGTGTGTAAGCTCTGCGTGGGTGTGTATGTCTCCTCTGGTGGCCTCGTCATCGCCGCATTGCTCGCCCATCTCGCTGCGCCTACCCACCAAGGAGCGTCTCCCCTCGCGGCTTGGGCCGTCTGGTTCCTTATCGGGGTTGGGTACGTGGGCGTGCTCGCGGGACTGTATGTTGGGCTCGTCCCCGAGCCCAAGGCATCGCGGGAGGGGTGTGGCACGCTCCTTACGCGCGAGGATCCTGCCGAGATCCTGCTCGACATAGGAGGTCGCCGGGGGGGCGTGAACGCGCTCGCTGTGCTCGACCCGCTCTGCCCCGCGTGCAAAGGCTTCGATGCGCGCCTCGAGGCCAGCGGCCTTACTCAGGAGCTCGCTCTCGAGGCAGTGCTGTTTCCGCTCGATGCCGGCTGCAACTGGATGGTGAAGGATTCTCTGCATCCGGGCGCGTGCGCCGTCAGCGAAGCGATGCTCTGTCTGCCGAAAGAGGCGCCTACCATTTTGGAAAGCGCGTTCCGGGAACAAGAAGAATGGTTGGCACTGGCCCGTGAAGACGAGGCGAAGTTGCGGCGTCTCCTCGAGGAGCGCTTCCCAAAAGTGAAGGGGTGCCTTGGGTCCGCAAAAGCGAAGAACCGCGTCAACAAAAGCCTGCGCTTCGCCGTCGCCAATGCTCTCCCAGTGCTCACTCCCCAGCTCTTCATCGGTGACAAACGCTTGTGCGAGGAAGACACCGACCTCGGGCTCGAATACACCGTACGCCGCATGATCAATGAGGTGCGCCCATGAATTACGCTTCCAAAACCCTCGCCATCATGGTGGCGGGCATTGGGCTCCCGACGGTATTTGTGTCCTTGTGGGTGTCGGAGGCAAAGGCCAGCCTAGAGGCAGCACCCGAAGTTGCATCCGACGTCGCCATCGCTGCCGCTGCAGAAGACGAATACTGCACGCAAGGCCTCAAAAAGGTGTTGCGCCGGGTGGCTGGCGCGTGCGGTTTGCTCGAGGCAGGGGGCCGCGGTTGCCAACCTGCCGACGCCAAGAGCGTCGCGGCTTTGTCGGGTGACGATTTCAATGCTTTGTTTCGACCGCTCCGCCATCGGGTGAATATCGTGCAATTCGATCTCGATCACACCGAACTCGATACCGCTGCCCAGCAATCTATCGAGGGCGCCTGGAGCGATCAGCGTGGGGCAAGTTTCTTCTTCGTCGTGTCTCGTTCCAGTCCTGAGGGAAACGCTGACTATAACCAGCAGCTTTCGCAGAAACGCGCCGAGGCGGTGCTCTCTCATTTGGAGTCGCGCTTCTCTGACCCAGATCTGAAGCGAGAGGTTGGTCTCTTATGGCTCGGCGAAGAGTTCGCACAGCTCGACGAGGAATTCTGCACTTGGAACCGGAGCCGCAGCGATGAATGCACCGCCAAAGACATCAACCGCAGCGCCTTCGTCGCGTGGATCGATTGTGCGATCTAAATCTTGCCTGTCGCTTATGCCTTTGCACTGGCGCCTTGGTGTCATGGTCGTCTCCATTGGGTTGCTGTCGTCTTCTTGCGACGAGCCGACCCAGAGCCCCTCCGCTCCGGTGGGGCGCTTCGCGGCGGTGAAGCGAGAGGCCGGGGCACCTGCGGCTGCCGCACAGACCTTCTGCGACCAGACCTTCCCCGCGTCAGGCCCAGGAGCGCTTCGTTTCAT
>JBMTAX010000231.1:0-5624 GCA_049429145.1 Myxococcota bacterium | reverse complement strand
TGGAGGGCGTCATCAGCGTCATGGCGATCGCAGAGGGGGTCTTGCCGCCGACCATCAATCTCCACGAGCCTGACCCTGAATGCGACCTCGATTACATTCCCCACACATCCCGTCAGGTCGACGTCGAGGCGGCCATGTCGAATAGTTTCGGTTTCGGCGGTACCAATGCCGTATTGCTGTTCCGACGCTTCCGCGGGTAGTCCGCTGACCCATTCCTGTCGTCGTTGACTGGCTCCGGCTTGCTGCGCGGCACAGGTCATTCCCGTTTCGGACGTTGGTTACGCGCGGAGGGCCGTCGAGATGTCTGAACTGCCGCGCATTCTGTTGTGCGCCTGCGCTGAGCTACCTGGACCCTCTGCCGTGGGGGTTCGGCTCGACCAGTTCTCTCGTGCTCTCGAAGGGGCCGCTGAGGTCGACGCCCTCTGCCTCAAGGGGGCGGGCGCCGCACATATCGAGCGAATTCGTGGCACCCGGTTGCTCCGGGTCCCGACGCCTTCTGAGGGCAGGGGGCAGGTGACGGATGCCTATCGGCGTGCCTTGAAGCGGCAGATCGCTGCTGACGAATATGACCTCATCATCGCAGGGGACCTGGCGAGCGCAGGCGCTCTCCTCGAGGAGGGCGTGCGGGGCGCGACGAGGCTCGTCATCGACGTCGCAGAGGCCGATGCCACGGCTTCGCCCATGGCTGCCTCGAGCTCTCCCGGCACGCTTGAGGCGAGTCCGCGCTTCCGCGGGATCCTGGGCGCGCTTTCTGAGGCCGATTTCGTCTTCGCGCAGTCCCGCGCCCTCGCGAGGTTGCTCGTAGGCCACATCGATCCACGGCGGGTCGAGCTGCTCGAGCGCGCCGTTGACCTCGAGGTATTCGGTGCGGCGGCGCTGCGCCCGCGGAAAAAACCCAAGGTCACGCTGTTTGGCGGGCAAGAGCAGCAAGAGCGCTGGCCTGCACTGCTCGATTTCGCCGCCTGTCTCGTGCGCACCGTGCCCGATGCCCGCGTCGAGCTACTCGGCGCGCCGACCGCGGGGTCGCAGGCATTCCAGGACCAGGTCGGGCGACTCGGATTGTCGACGAGAGTCAAGTGTCAACTGACCCATTCTCCGCTCGAGACCGCAGGCCGTCTCGCTCGGGCCGATGTGGTGATCACTCCTGTATTCGCCTCGTCTCTGTTTTCACCAGCGTGCTTGCCGCATCGCGCTCTGGAGGCCCTCGCCACCGCGCGTCCCCTGGTGGTCGCGCGTCGAGATTTGCCCGCGGCTCAGCTCGCGAGGGGTGCGCCCGTAGGTGTGATGGAGGTACCTCTCGACGCTGACAGCATTGCGCGCGCCACCCTGGCGCTGCTGTCGGACCCTGTCCGTGCCGACGATGTAGCGAGCGCGGGAAGAGAGTTCGTGGGCGATAGTGCCTCTCTCGAGACGCGGCTCGCTACAATTCGTTCGGTGCTCTCGAGCCGCCTGGGTCGACCGCTGTCTCCAAGGGGCACCTCCGAGCTTATCCCCCATGAGTCTTGGACCCACGGTACCCACGCCCCGCTGCAGCTGCCGCCGCCGCCCATTACCGGTAGAGGTGCGGCCAGCGAGTCAGATCTCAGTCATGTCATCGTCAAGGCCATTGCACCTACGGCATCGCTGCTCAGCGAAGAGCCGGTGACCACCACCCGACAGGGCGTCGTCGACGATCAGGTGGTGGAGCATTCCCTGCGCATCCGCACGGCCCAAGACGGGGACGCTGGTTCCTCAGAGCCTATTCCCGCCACGCAAGGGCCTCGCGATGATGCGGCAGGACGCGCCGACAAAACCCCGCGTGTCGCCCCGCTGCCGAGAACACTTCGTGTGGAGATCGCCGCGGTCACGACAGACCTACCCGACGAGTGGTCTGGCGAGACCACTGCCGACCCAGCGCCGTCACATGGCACCGGGTTATCCCCCCATCGTCTCTCATCGGTCGACCCTGCCCTCGAGTTTGGCGAGGTGGAGTCGTCGAGTGGCGGACAGGAGGGCGTCCACGCATCAGATCCGTGGCGTCACGATACCATCGCCGACGCCTCTCCGATTTTTGTGTCCGATGAGCATGGGGCGTCTCGCACCGAGCGCGCCCAGCACGCCGATCGCCACGAGAAAGGCGGCTCGTCGAAGCCAGACAACGGACCAAGCGACGCATGAGTCGCCGGCGCGTTATCTCCCCTGCGTCATAGCGGCCCGCAGCTCGTCATAGGAGATGAGACCCTTCTGGCCGCACAGCGAGACGATCGCACGCAAGATGGCCGCTTGCTTGTCCATAGTGGTTCGCATCTCCGCGACCTGCTTCTGCAGCGTGGCCAGCTGTGCTGCCGTCTCGGCGTTTGCGGCAGGTGCCGGCGTCGCGACGGGCGGCGGAGGAGCGGCAGCGGGCGCGCTGAAGACGCTCCGTCCTGGGGCGACGACGGGAGGCGGGGCAGCGGTAGGTGCGGGAGTGCCCGCCGCGTAGGCCGACGAGACAGCCGCCGCGCTACCCGCTCCGAACTTGGCGTCGTGCTCTCGCCGCAGGTCGTCGATGCTGCGCTGTACCGTGTGCCCCGCCATGTCGACGATCTTGAACTCTTCCACCTCCATTTGCACCGCGCGTGTCGCTGGCGGCGGGCACGCGGAGCTGTCACCGAAGTGATACCTACGAATCGCCCATTCGATTTCTCGCGGCGGGGCGACGACGTAACGCACCTTCAAACCGGTGCGGAAAGCGATGTCATCGAGGACCTGCACGTCCTGTGGAGTGTCGGTCGCGATCACCAGGGTTCGGTCGTCGACGCCCACTGGGATCAGCATCTTCTCCTGGCAGAGCTGCGCGGGCAGTGCCGTCGCGACCTGCGGCGAGATGGGCAAATCCGGGAGGGAAACCCGTCGTACCCCAAGGTGGGCCGCAAGGGCGTCGTAGAGAGGAATTTCGTCAACATACCCCTGCTCCACCAACACGCTGCCGAGCTGGCCTCCCCACTGCCGCTGATGGGCAAGGGCTGCATTGACCTGCATCTCGTCGATGAGGCCCGCTTGCACCAGCACTTCCCCGAGTCGTAAGCGAGCCATACCGCCCCTCGTTCTCTCGTCTGAGAGAAACCCCCATCACCTACGCCTGACCTTACCCCAAGGCGACCGGTGCGGGGAGTTTTTCCCCGTTCACGGAGTGCAGGACACCCTATTGCACTCGGGTGAGGCTGACCGTGGGCCGCCCGTATTCCTCGTCGTTCGAGCGGACAAGCGCGCCCACCTGCCACACAAGCAGCGGGGTACCCTCCGTACTGCCCAAGTGTTGCCTCGTCCCCGATTCGCGGTACGGCAGAGCAAGCTGCCATTCTGCGTCGAGGCCCTGCGTCAGCGCCTGCACGCGCAGCGTCGTCTCAGGACAAGCCTCGGGGCGTCGCGCGCGCTGCCGTCGCGTATCCACCGTCTCCTGTCCTTCTGCGGGAGGGGGCGTCTCGACGACCGCCGCCACGAGACCCCCCGTGCGGGCAACGAGATCCGCCACTCTCCTCCCCAGCGCCACGAGGGAGCGGAGGTGGCCCTCCGTGCCGTCGAGGAGTGCGACGAAACCAGTGGAGGCTCCACAGCCGAGGGAGCCCCGCCCAGGGGCCAAGGGCGTCCCGAAGACGGTGGCGCTTCCCCGGGGGACGCGTGCTTGCCCGGCCGCCGCGACCACTCCCGTGGGGAGGTAGACCACGCTCCCCACCGTCATGGCAGACCGGGGATAGCGCTGTTCCCAGCGTGTCCCTCCGTCGGCTCCCATGACGGTCAGAAAACAACTGCTGCCTCCACACCACGACAAGACCACATCACCGTTTGGACCTGTGGCCACGTCGAGCAGCTCGTCATCGCTGCGAGACCCAACCGCATGTACCGAGAGAAAGACACCGCGGTCGTCGTAGCGCGACACGAAAAGGTCACGGCCCCCGCGGGTACGCAGGGGGGTTCCCTCGAAATCGAGGGTCGACCCCAAGCTGCCGAAGGTACCCGCGAAGACCACCGGAGCTCCTGCGGCTGTGAGGCTCGCCGCGTGAGATGCGCTGCCACAGTTGGCGATGACACGTCGCCATTTGAGGGAGAGGCCCTCGTCGAGACGAGCAAACACGCAATCGTCATGGGCGGCTGTGCCCGCGAGGAAATAGCCGCCGCCGCCCCGGTTGATGAGGGCATGCACCTTCGAGAAGTCTTCCCTGGCCAGAGAGACAGCGGCAGCGGGCTGCTCATCGTTGTCCCCCACTTCCTCCACTATCGCGCGTTGCCCCTCGTGCAGCACCACCAAGGTTTTTCCCTGCCCGTTCACCGTGACAGGGCCCAGCTGTTCGGGAGCGTGGCGCAGGGTACGCGTGTCGAGCAGCATCCCCGGCAAGGGGTCAAAGCGCGCTGTCACGGTGCGATCTTGTGCAAGGGTAAGGACGCAAGGGGAATCTCCGCTGCATGCTCCTCCCCACCCCGTGAAACGCGAGCCAACCGCGGGTGTCGCACGTAACGTCACCGACGTGCCCCAGGGAAAGGAGCGCTCACAGGCATCAGGGCACGTCCCCCCTGCCTCGACAGTGCCTTGCCCGAGCCCGGTTCGCTCGACGTGGAGGTTTTGCATGGGGGCGAAGCGTGCCGTGACGGTGGTGTCTTCTCGAGGATGAAGCGTGCATGCACCGACGCCATCGCATGCGCCTTCCCAGCCAACGAAGGCCCACCCAGGAGAGGGGACGGCCTGCAGTGTGACACCCTGGCGCTCTTCGACGTCCATGGAGCAGCGCGAGGGACAGTGTAGCCCTGGAGGGGTAGAGCGAACCTCACCCTGCGCCTCTTCCTCGGCGCCTTTCACGACGGCAACGTGCGCCGTCACGGAATACGAGGAGCCACAGGCGAGCGTGGTCACGACGGTAAACGCCAGGAGCAATTGCAGAAACCCCTTATTCACTGCCCGCTCCTCTCTCGGCTCGTCGACGTGATCGTGGGAGGGGGAAGTCACCCTGGAGACCATTTGGTACCGATGGTCCGTGCCTACCCCGTCTTCCCACGCGGTCGCAGCTTGGCGCGGAGGCAAGGGTAGCCTGCCTGCGGGGAGACGGGGAAACGGCCTGCCACCCTGGACCTCCGCGCCTCGGTCCTCGGGGCCATGAACCTGTTACGCTACCCTCGTAGCGGGGCGAACCCTCCACCCTGGTTGACTGGGAGTCTTTCGAGCAATGCGGCGCTTTCGTTCGTACAGAGCGAGTCTCCAGGTGGCCTTCCTGGCGCTAGGCCTAGGCACCATGGGGGTGGCGGTCTGGATGGCATCCCGGTCAGCGTCAGACGCGCTCCGCGAGGCTACCTTCGAGCGTCTCGATGGCGTTCGGCACAACCGTGCGCGGCAAATCGAACGATATTTCGAGGAGGCGGGACGTCACCTCACGGCGTTGGCGTCTGACGTCGCCACTGGGACAGCCCTGGAGGCGTTTTACGCTGGATGGCTGCAACTCCCCGCGACCATGAAAGACAGCGAACGCTACGCCGGGCTCCAGGAATATTATCGTGAAGTATTCATCTCTCGCGCCAACGAAGTTGGTGAGGAGCCCCCAATCGACGATTGGTTTCCTCGTGACCCGCGCTCGCAGACGCTGCAAGCCTTGTTTCTGTCAGAGAACCCGCATCCA
>JBMTAX010000230.1:0-5628 GCA_049429145.1 Myxococcota bacterium | reverse complement strand
TTCGACAGCGCCGAAGCCGGCGGGCGCACCCTGGCTGAAGTGCTCGAACTCGAGCTCGAGGAAGTCGAGACAATCGTGGTGCAGGGCGACCGTTGGTTACGCAGCGACCTGAGGCGGGCCGGCGACGAAGGCTGGGAGGCTGAACCTCTGGCGCGCATTCTGCGCAAGCGTAACATTCAGATACTCGTCAGGGGTCGCATGACCGACCGCCAGCTTGAGGTGGTGGCATTCGGCGACGATGGGAGGGCCCGTTTTCGCGAGCGATTCCCTGCGCCCGACGACCCCGATCGAGCCGCCAAGGAGATCGCGTCTCAGCTCACACCCGTGTTGCTGCGTTGGGCGAGCACCGGTCCTCTCGCCGACCGGCCGCCGACACGGGCAGGCGCAGGTGACCGCGCCGCCGGCGATGACCCCATCTTTGTCGACGAGCCCGGGGCTGGTGGCAGCAATAGAGGGCGCGCTCCCGTGATGACAACCGCAGAGCCCGTCGAATCCCGTCGCGATGATGTGCAGCACTCGAGCGATGTCCCCCTGCAGCCCACTCCCGACGATCGACGAAGGTCAAGAAAGAACCGTCCGCCTGCGGGCCGTCGGCTTCTGCTCGCAGCGGAGGAGCCTGAAAACTCCGGTTCGGGCATCGCGACTGTGAGTGATCTTTACGAAGACGCCCCGGCCTCACCCATCGCCCGAACGATGGCCCAAGTGGAGGAGGAACTTGCAACCCCACGCCTCCCGTTTTTCCTCGTGAGCGGGGCAGGCGCTGTGGGTGGCTGGTCCTACGGCTTTACCGGCCTTGACGAGGAGGATGACTTTGATCGGCGCTACGTCTCCTACGGGGGCGGGTTCCGCGTGGCCACGTGGCCTTCGCCCTACGTTGGCATCGATGGCCAGCTCGATGTGCAGACCTACCGCGTGAGCACCGAGCCCGAGCCTGTGACGCCGCAGCAATTGTCCGTGCTCTCTCCTCATGGCGGCGTGGCCCTGCGGGGGCGCTATCCTTTTGTCCTCGACGCTTCGCTGCTCTCGCCGGGGCTTCGGGTCGGTTATCGCTATTGGGGCAGTTTCATCGATGTGCAAACGAGTACCGACGACAACCTCGGGTTTACCCTGATCCCCGGATGGCAAATGCACGCGATGAGCATTGGGGTCGAGGGGATCTTCGCCTACCGGGGTGGTCCATTTCCCTTTGACGTCGAGGCACGTCTCGAGGCGCTGCCTCTCGTGCGCTATCAGGAGTTGCCAGACAACCCCGCCACCACCGCTATCCCTATTGGGGGTAGCGGCGATCTCATCCTACGCATTCCGGTCTATCGGTCTCTCTTCGTGGAGGCTGTCGGTGGGACGACCCTCGTCGCCATCGAATGGACGGGTGGTCCAGGAACGCGGCGCAGTCTCGTCAGGGTCGACGAGGAGGGGAACCGACTCCTGGTAAAGGGGGGGGAGAGCTTGAACCTCCGCTTCAGCGGCACCCTCGGCGTCGGCCTCAGCTTCTGACCTGACAACAAGACGGCATTCACCGAAGCCTGTTATGGCCTCCCGCGCCAAGGGCCATCGATCCGTTCCTCGGCTCAGACGATGGACAAGCCATATTTTCGACGGTAACGCCCGGGCAGCCGTCGTGCAGCCTCCACCAACTCCTTGCGCTTGATGTGACCTTGGCCCTCTTCTTGGCGGCACAGCAGCAGCTCCGCGCCGGCTCGCCACAGGAGTTGCAACGCATCGATGTGGAGCGGTGTCGGACAACGGTCGCCGAAGCTCCCGTTCCGGAAGTAGTGGTCGAGCGCTTCAAACTCGCGCTCGAGATCGAGCTCCAAGACCCTCGCGAGTTCTGCCACCATATCTTGATCGGGGCGCGGGAGCTCCGCGAGGCGCCCGGCGTAGCGCCGACGCAGGCCTTCGTCCTGCCAGTCAACCGCGCTCTCCTCCGGGGGAAACGTGGCGCACAGCTCCGCCAGTTCATCGGCAAGCAAATCGAGCAGTACCTCCCTTGCGGGTACTGCTTTTGCTTCCAGTATGGGTTCGTAAGGTTTCCACCAGAACATGCGTGACTTGTCCTCCCGCTCCCGAAGTCCTCGTGATACACGGCTGCGGCAATGACTGAAATCGCACACATCCACGCTCGTGAAATCTTGGACAGCCGCGGCAACCCCACCGTGGAGGTCGACATCTTTACCCGTAGCGGCGGCCAGGGCCGCTTTGCGGTGCCCTCGGGGGCCTCCACAGGGGAGCACGAGGCGCTCGAGTTGCGCGACGGCGACGCCGCCCGATACTTCGGCAAGGGTGTGGAGCGCGCGGTAGCCAACATCAACGATGTCATCGCCCCAGAGCTCGTCGGAATGGACGCTGCCGATCAGTGCGATCTCGATGCAGCGCTGCTCGCCCTCGACGGCACTCCCAACAAATCACGCCTCGGCGCAAACGCGTTGCTTGGCGTTAGTTTGGCCGCAGCCAAGGCCGCCGCCGACGTGCACCGCCTTCCGCTCTACCGGTACCTCGGAGGTGTTGACGCCCGCACACTCCCCGTACCCATGATGAACGTCCTCAACGGCGGGGCTCACGCGGACAACAACCTCGACATGCAAGAGTTCATGATCTTGCCGGTCGGCGCTAGCTCCTTCCGGGAGGCTCTTCGCTGGGGGGCCGAGATCTTCCACACCCTCAAGAAGGTGTTGAAGGATCGTGGCCTGAATACCGCGGTCGGGGACGAGGGTGGTTTCGCGCCCAACCTCGAGAGCAATCCACAGGCCCTCGACCTCCTGCTCGAGGCCATCGAAAAAGCGGGACGCCGCCCTGGTGATGAGGTTGTGCTCGGTCTCGATGCCGCTGCGAGCGAGTTCTTCGACGAGAAGGCAGGTCTCTACAAGCTCAGCGGTGACAAAAAAGAGCTGAACAGCGCGGGCATGGCCGAGTACTGGAGCGACCTTATCGGCCGGTATCCTATCGTCACCGTAGAGGACGGGCTCGACGAGAATGACTGGGATGGCTGGCGCCTGTTGACCGAAAAGGCCGGCCAGCGTGCTCAGCTCGTCGGTGATGACCTCTTTGTCACGAACCCTCGTAGGCTCCGCGATGGCATCGAGCGAGGCGTCGGCAATGCGATCCTCATCAAGCTGAATCAGATCGGCACCCTGACCGAGACCCTCGACTGCATTCGCACGGCGCACGAGCATGGTTATCGCTGCGTGATCTCCCACCGGTCTGGGGAGACCGAAGATAGCACCATCGCCGACCTCGCCGTGGCGACGGGAGCAGGCCAGATCAAGACCGGTTCACTCAGCCGGTCCGACCGCGTCGCGAAGTACAACCGCTTGCTTCGCATCGAGGAAGAACTCGGTGCGGCAGCGCGCTTCCCCGGACGAAGTGCGCTGGCGGGTGGCAAAGGCGGCAAAGCGTGACCGTCGCACGACTGCTGCCGGCATTCGTCGTCACATGCCTGGCCCTCCTGTCGTCCCAGGCTGAGGCCTATACAGTTGCCGCCGGTGACTTCACGCTTCGCCCCGTCGCTGGCGCGAGTACGAACTTTCTCCGGCTCGACGTGGCGACGCGGGAGACGCCACCGTCGGGTTTGCTCGTCGGGGTCGACTTCGACTACGCCGTTTTGCCGGAACTCGCCGTTGCTGCCACGCTGCGCCCGGTGTTCGGGGATGCGTTCGTCGACGCGCAGGCCGGGTTGGGAGCCAAGTATCGGCTCGTGCAAACAGAAGCCCCTCTCATTCCCTACGGCAGCCTCCTTGCCGTCGTCGCCCTGGGGACGCCGCTGCGCTACGGGGACGCGCATTGGAACGTCGGTGGACGGCTGGGGCTGGGGGCTGATTATTTCATTGTTCGCGACGTAACCGTAGGCCTCGAGCTGGGAACCGAGGCGAGTTGGCTGGTCAGTCCCGTCGGAGCCCTCGAGCTGACCGCCGAGCTTTTGCTCGGGGTGGGCTGGCGCTTTTAGGGTGACGCGGAGAGCCGATTCAGCGGGGTTTTGCCTTGCATGCGTTCTTAAGTAGGGGGCCCCGCTCGAGCTTTGCTCGACGGGGAGAGACTCTGGCAATAGACCCTGCGGCGGAACGAGCCGAGTGAGTGAATCGACGAATGTCGATTTTACCCGTCCCTGCTTCGCGGTCCGGCTCTCCTCGACGAGCGTAGGCCGCCACGCGCGGCACCGCGCTCTCGACGAGGTGCGTGCGCGCCGAGTGGTGAAACGCAGCATCTTCACCGGCGATGTATATCTCGCTTGTTTCATGACCTTTGCTTGGCTAGCGTCCGCCCGCTCGATGGTGCAGACGCATTCCTTTTGCACTGGTCGCACCGTATGGGAGGTCGAGATGAAGTCCTCTGGCAACGAACGCGCTCTGAGCACGACGACGGCGCGCTCCCGTGCCCCCTGGGTTGCAGCGCCGCTGCTCATGATCGCTGCCGCCAGCGCACCTGCGTTCGCGCAGCCGGCCGAGGGCGAGGAGTTCGAGCAGAGTCTCGTGCGCCCTCCTAACCGCGATCCGAGGGACGGCACGCCCCTCATCGCCAACAAGCTCTTCCCGTTGCAGAACCGTTGGGAAATCAACGGCGCCTTCGACATGACCTACGGCAACAAGTACACCGAACACTACGGTGGGCATGGTGGCGTCGGTTACCATCTGTTCGACTGGCTTTCGTTCCACGCCTACGGGGGCTACCTCGCCAGTGACCTGACGAAGATCGCCGAGAAAGTGTTCCAAGTCGGACGAAGCAGCACCAACGCTGCGAGCGCACCCGAGCTGTGCGCCACCGCTGCATGCGAGCCCGAGCTGCCCGACCTGTGGCAGACCACGTGGTTTGCTGGTGCTGAAGCGCAGTGGGCGCCTATCTACGGCAAGCTGTCGGTCGTCTCCGAGGCCGACATGAGCTTTCAACTCTACGGCAGCCTCGGTGGTGGCGCTGAGGGTACACAAAGGCGACTGCGAGACCAAACGACCGAGCAGGGACAAGTGCGCCCCGTGCTTAGTTATGGTCTGGGGCTTCGCCTGCTCCCGTGGCGATTCCTTGCCTTGCGCGTCGAGCTTCGAAACACCCTCGGCCTCAACCCCGCGGTGGCGGAGCGCAACAGCCAAGGGATCGACCCCTGCGAAGAGGGCTACGTTCTGCAGGTGGGTCAGCAGCCCAAATGCCAGCCTGACTACTCGAATAACGCCTTGCTGCAGCTGGGCTTGAGCTTCCTTCTGTAAGCGCGGGCCTGCCCGAGAACTCCCGAGGACTGACATGCGCCGATCTCGAAGTGCACACGCGTTCCCAATACTGCTCTCTTTGATGCCGATGGTCCTCAGCGCGCCCTCGCTCGCGCAAGAGGAAGACGCCCTCGACGAAGAGTCTGAAGACGAAGAATCCGAAGGCGAAGAGTCCGAGGAAGACGGCGACGAGGAGGAGGAAGAAGAGGGTGACGCCCCGACCGATGAGGCGGAGACCTCGGGTCGTGACGCAGATCGTGAAACCATCTTCGTCGTGCAGTCGAAGCCGCGGCTCGTTGCGGGCAGCTTCGAGTTTGCGCCCCAGATCGCTCAGAGCGTGAACGACAAGTTCACCTCACACAGCGGGCTCATTCTCTCCGGCATCTACCACCTGCAAGAGAACGTCGCCGTCGAACTCAGTCTCGGTGGATTCTTCTGG
>JBMTAX010000229.1:0-5628 GCA_049429145.1 Myxococcota bacterium | reverse complement strand
TCCGTGATGGTGCTCTGGGTCTCGCCCCCGGAGAGCTCTCGTTGCTCTCCCTGGCCGTTCTCCTGCTCTTCGTAGTCGCTCTGCGTCGTGGAGACCGTAGAGACCCCGGTTACCGCCATGGTGCGCCGCTCGACGCGGAACTTACCCGCGCCACAGTGGGCCGCCATTTTCTGTTCTGCATCTTCCATGGCCTTGTCCTCGGCCCCGACGAGCGCGAGCACGCCGCCGCGAGGCTCGACGAAGCTTTGGTCGAGGATCTGCGCGTGTCCGCAGGCCATGAAGGTCAGGACTGAGCTCAAGAGAAGTGGTCTGACATAACGGTGCATCGGAATGCTCCTGAGTGTTGGGAGCCACAGTAGCCCGGCACCCTCCGTCGCTCCAAGTGCAAGGCTCGTAGGCGCAGGGCTGTCACAGGATTGCCCCGTCGGGCATTCAATCGTCATGCAACGTTTCTCAGTCCGCTTCGCCCCGCTGGCTCTCTTCTTCGTCGTGAGTGTCGCCTGTTCCTCGCCAGAGGGTGAGACATTGGCCGCGGGCCAGGTGGTCTCCGTGGTCCACTCACCGGCGTCGGTGAATGCTTTCATCATCGATCTCGGCGATGGCACGGCAGCGCTTATCGACAGCGGCGTTGAGCCAGAGGCCGGGCCCTTGCTCGGCGCCCTCGAGACGCTCGGTCTGGCCGTCGCCGACATCGCCGCAGTGTTCTTCACCCATGGACACGAGGACCACGTGGCGGGAGCGCTCGCGTTCCCCGATGCGCGCCGTTTTGCCCTTGGCGCAGAGAGCGAGCTCATCGCAGGACGGCAGAATCCCGAGCGTCCGTTCCCGTCGTTCGGTGACCCAGAGGAGACCGGCGTCGAGGTCACCGACGTCCTGGAGGACGGCGCGGTGGTGCCGCTCGGGAACACCTCCGTCGAGGTGTTTGCGGTGCCAGGCCACACCGAAGGAAGCGCTGCCTATCTCGTCCACGGGGTCTTGTTCCTGGGCGACACTGCCTCTCGCAAAGACGAGAGCACCATGGAGGGGGCGACGTGGATCTTCTCGCGCGACCCCGACGAGAGCGCAGCGTCTCTTGCGTCTCTGGCCGCACGGCTCGAGCCTCGGGCAACCGACGTGACGACGCTTGCGTTCGGCCATAGCCCGGCCCTTGAAGAGGGGCTGACGCCGCTGCTCGACTTCGCCGCCGAGGTCGAGTTGCCTTGAGCGAGAGGTGTGCTTGATGGTTCGCGGGGGAAGAGAAGGCCTGCAACTTACGGTTGGGTTTCGCCACAAGTTCCCGGTTTGTTTCAGCGTCTGTCTCACGGATGTTTCATTGGTACATCATGTCGCAGGCCCTGCCGGGCCAGACGGGGCGCAGCGCCGCCTCGGCTGCGGGGAGACAACGGCACACGGCCTGCATCTCTCAGCCCCTCCACCGAGGATGAAACCACGTGGCCTGGCTGTACCCCCTCTCCCTCGCCGCCCTCTCCATCGTCGCTTGGGGCGCGGAGCGGCTGTGGCCATGGCGCAAGGAGCAGCGTGCTCTACGGCGCGCGCTGCCTTCTGATTTCTTCCATCTCGTCTTCAACGGGCACTTTCTCGGGGTCATCCTGTACGGGATCGCTACCCATCGCGTCTTGCCCTGGGTGGAGCCGTGGCTGCATGAGCACGGCGTGCATGAGGCCGTCTACGCCAGGGTCGCTGCCGCGTGGCCCGTGTGGCTGCAGATCGTCGTCGCCCTCGTCGTCGTGGATTTTCTTCAGTGGTGCGTCCACAACCTGCTCCACCGCGTGCCTTGGCTCTGGGAGACCCACAAGGTCCACCACAGCGTCAAAGACGGCGAGATGGACTTCATTGTGTCTTTCCGCTTTCAGTGGACCGAGGTCGTCATCTACCGTTCGCTCCTCTACGTGCCCCTCGCCTTTTTCGGCTTCGGCGAGGTAGCGGTGATGACCCACGCGATCTTCGGGACCTTCATTGGTCACCTGAATCACGCAAACCTCGACCTCTCCTACGGGCCATTGCGCTACGTCTTCAACAGCCCGCGCATGCACCTCTGGCACCACAACTACGACGGAGATGAGAAGAGTACCGTAAACTTCGGTATCATCTTCTCGACGTGGGATTGGCTCTTCGGGACCGCAAAGATGCCTGCAGAGCCGCCGCCCAAAATCGGCTTCGCAGGGGTAGAGACATTTCCGACGAACTTCTTGTCGCAAGCCGCTTGGCCTCTGGGCCGCTGGCTCGGACAAGGGAGCGGGGCCACCGCCATGGCTTCCCTGTTCGGCCTCGTCATCGTCGGTGGCGGCTTCGTGTTGGCGTCTCCGCCGCGGGTGCCGGTCGCTCCCCTGTTCGGTGAAGTGGCCGCTTCGTCTCAGCCGGCGCGAGGACGCGCATTCGCCTACGCCATCGACGAAAGCGAGGCCACCGCGCGCTTGTCTTCTTTTGGCAACGATGCCTTCACCAGTGGCTTTGCGCACCCTGAGCACATGGTCAGTGCCGACGAGGTCGCAGCTTCCCTGCAAAGCCCTCGGCTCGTGCTCCTCGACGTGCGTCCGCGCGATCGCTTCGAGGCTGGACACCTGCCGTCGGCGCGCCAGGTAGGTCGCGACGACTACAGCAGTAACGAAGGCATCCCCGGGCTGTCCCTGGCTCCTTCCGAACTCCAGGACTTCTTGCGGCGTGCGGGTGTCAAACAAGACAGCGTCGTTGTGCTCTATGGCGACAACGGCCCCGAACCCTATCGCTTGTGGTGGACGTTGCGTACCCAGGCGGGGTTCGACACGCGCGTTCTCGACGGAGGCTTGGTGCGTTGGAAGGCGCTCGGTCACCCCATCGTCGAGGGCAAGGGTCTATTTTCCGCCCCGGGTGACATCGAGATTCGTGGCCCCGTGCGGGCGCCCCAATCGTTGTGGCGTCAGGTGGAAGCGTTTCGCGCAAGAAGCGAGTCCGTGCTCGTCGATACGCGAAGCCGAGCCGAATACATCGGCACAGAGCAACACAAGCAGGCGACGAGGGGCGGACGTATTCCCGGAGCGCTGCACCTCGATTGGTATCGTGTCCTCGACAATGAACTCGACCCGCGCTTGCTCACCCCCCCGCGGCTGACCCGGGTGTTCTCCGCTCTGGGCATTTCGGCGGACAGTCGGGTCATCACCTCGTGCCAATCGGGCACGCGCTCAGCCGCCGTGTATTTTGCGTTGTGGCAGCTCGGTGCCCCCGAGGATGCACTGTTGAACTACGATGGCTCCTGGGCTGAATATAGCCGTCTCGCCGAGCTTCCGGCGGAGACTGGCGAGCCTCCCTCTTTGTGAACGACGCTGCGTGAGGGCACATCATGAGCTCTGAGCGACTTCCCCCGACGCCTGCTCCCCCCCCATCGACACGCGCCGGTGAGCTGACGAGACGACATTTCCTGCAGACCACCAGTGCGAGCGTTCTCGGTCTTGCCGCCGGCGCGGTGTTTCCGACGGACAGAGCGAGCCGGGGGCCTGTGTCGCTGGCGTTGGCACAAGACACTTTGCCCCATGGGGTCGTCGGCAAAGACCCTGCACTCCTGCTCCTCGGCGACCGACCGCTCAACCTCGAGACGCCAGCGCACCTGCTCGATGACGACATCACCCCCGCTTCGCGCATGTTCGTGCGCAACAACGGTCGGGTTCCCGAGAATGTTGATGTCGACAACTGGACGTTGACCATCGATGGGGAGGCGGTACCCCGGCCGGTCACCTTTTCGCTCCGTGAGCTTCGTCGGCGCTTCGAGGCCCACACCTACCAACTGGTGCTTGAATGTGGTGGCAATGGGCGGGCGGAATTCTTTCCGCCGACGAAGGGCAACCAATGGACCAATGGTGCCGTTTCGTGTGCGTCATGGACTGGCGCCCGTCTTGCCGATGTGTTGCGCGCCGCAGGAGTCACGAAAGACGCCGTGTACGTCGGCTATTACGGCAAAGACCTGCACCTGAGCGGCGACCCGAACAAGCCGGTCATCTCTCGTGGTGTCCCCTTCGCGAAGGCGATGCAGCCAGAGACGTTGCTCGCCTGGGCCATGAACGGCGAGGACATTCCGTTGTTGCACGGTGCACCGCTTCGGCTCGTCGCAGGGGGGTGGCCCGCGTCCGTATCGGGCAAATGGCTCACACGCCTTTCGGTGCGTGACCGGATCCACGACGGAGAGAAGATGATGGGTCAGTCGTACCGCGTGCCATGCGCGCCGGTACGCCCTGGCCAGGTGGTGAGCGATGACGAAATGTGCATCATCGAATCGATGCCGGTGCGATCGGTGATCACCACGCCAGCATCGGGTCTTGTCGTCGGGCGCGGTGAGGCATTGCAGCTGCGCGGCCATGCCTGGGCCGGGGAACTCGCGGTAAAATCCGTGGACCTGTCCTATGACTTCGGGCAGACGTGGCAGGCTGCGTCGCTGCGCGCGCCCAAGAACCGCCTTGCGTGGCAGCGATTTGACGCGAAGCTGCAGTTGCCGGGGCCTGGCTATTACGAGGTATTCGCCCGGGCCACCGATGAGCGAGGCCGCGCGCAGCCGATGCTTGTCCCCGGGTGGAACCCGAAGGGCTATCTGAACAACGCGTGTCATCGCATCGCGGTACGGGTCGCGTGATGTCGGAGGCGACAAGACCCACCGGTGGCGCCGTGCTGTCGACGCTCGGGGCGCTCTTCGCCCTCGGCCTCTTCCTGAGCTTGGCGTCGGCGGAGAGCGCTGTGACGACGGCCAGCGCGCCCGCAGAGCCATCCCCGCCTTCCGCGTCCCCAGTCGAGGAGGAACCCTCTCGCTACGCGCTCGATCCCACTACAGGGTTTGTCATCGACGAGGGCTGGGAACTCGTCGCGTCGCAATGTACCGCTTGCCACTCGGCGAAGCTCGTGCAGCAGAACCGTGGTGATGAGGCGCACTGGCTCGAGCTCATTCGCTGGATGCAAAAGACCCAGAACCTGTGGCCGTTTGCGCCCGACGTAGAGAAGCAGATCATTGCCTACCTCGCCAAGCATTACGGAGCTGTGGCCGCAGGCCGGCGCCCGCCGCTCCCCTCGCATTTGCTGCCCCCCGACGAGGTGGCACTGGCCGACGAGCTGCCTCCCCCTGATCCACGCCTTGAAAAGGCGCAGGCCCGTGTAGCAGCGCTCAAAAAGGCGCTCCTCGGGGAGCTGCAAGGCGCCCTCGCCAAGGGTGGTCCCGTCGCTGCCATCGAGGTGTGCAGGCAGCGAGCCCCGGCTTTAGCCGCCGCCTATAGTGACGCGGATGTCGTCGTGGGGCGCACGAGTCATCGCTTGCGCAACCCTGCCAACGCCCCGCGGGAGTGGGTGACGCCGCTGCTCTTCGAGCTGCTCGAGAGCGGCGCTGCCGCCGACGTCTCCTTGTCGATGGATCTCGAGGGGGGAGGACTTGGGTATATCGAGGCCATCCCGACGGGACCCCTGTGCCTTACCTGCCACGGCAAAGACCTCGCCGCCGACGTCCGCGCCGCTATCACGCAGCGCTACCCCGTCGACGAGGCAACAGGCTTCGCGCCGGGGCAGCTGCGCGGGGTGTTCTGGGCGGAGACGAGCCCCCTCGGCACGGTTCTTCCGACAGAGCACGAGCCGTGAAAAGCTTGCAGATCGACGACGTGCAGGTCCCTGTTGCGCTGTCAT
>JBMTAX010000228.1:0-5634 GCA_049429145.1 Myxococcota bacterium | reverse complement strand
GTTCTACGATCGTTTCGAGTTGCTCAAACCGCACACGGAAAACGAACAGTTCTGCGATGTAGGTCGAGGGATAACGCTCTGTTACGAGACGTTCGGGGACAGCGGCGACCCGCCTGCGTTCCTGATCATGGGTCTCGCCACCCAGATGATCGGATGGAACGAGGACTTCTGTGCGGGCCTCGCAGAGCGAGGCTTCTACGTCATTCGTTTCGACAACCGCGACGTGGGGCGTTCGACCCATATGCCATATCGAGCACCCGGAAACCTGCAGTTCCTCACCAAGAAGTTCGACGAGGATCTCTACACGCTCGCCGATATGGCAGAGGACACCGCCAGGCTGATCGAGCGTCTAGGCCTATCCCCCGCCCACATCATCGGTACCTCGATGGGAGGGATGATCGCCCAGGAACTGGCTGTCAACCACCCCGAGATCGTCCGCTCACTTACCTCGATCATGTCCAGCACGGGCAGCAGCCGTCACGGCCAACCCTCCGCGGCGATGTACAAACACTTGCTGAGTCGGGCACCGCACAATCGCGAGCAATTCATCGAGAGGGCCGTAGAGGTCTTCGGTTCCGTCGGGTCGCCGGGGTTCGAGGTCGACCCGGACTGGATCCGCGACCGAGCCGCTCGCAGCTACGACCGCGGCTATGACGTCACCAGCAGCGCGAGGCAGCTGGGGGCCGTACTCAAGTCGGGGAACCGGATCGAGAGCCTGTCCCGTATCCAGGCGCCAACTCTCGTCATCCATGGCGATTCCGACCCGTTGATCGATGTATCAGGGGGGCGCGCTACAGCTGAAGCCATCCCTGACGCGGAACTCCTCGTGGTGGAGGGTATGGGGCACGACTTCCCCAGAGATGCCTGGCCGCTGATCCTCGACCGGATCGCCGCCCACGCTCACGCCGCCGATCGAAGTCGCGAGACAGTGGCAGGGAAACCCAACTAGCAAGCGGAATTTCAGAGTCCGTAGGTGCCGGTTGATACGATGCCTATCCCGCACGTTCGACTCAGTGGAAGCGGGAATCCAGCACGATTTCGCGCAGTCACCACTCAAAAGGCAGCCTTCGCGAACGTAACACCGACCGCGAAGGAGCAAAGGAACAGATGGCACAGACCAAGAGCAAGGCCAAGACCAAGAAGACTGCAACCCCACGCAAGCCCGGCACCAAGCGCTCGCGTAGTTGGCGCTGCTCGAGTTGCGACATGTCGGTGAGTTTCGAGGCAGGCAAGGCTCCCAAGAGGCCTGACGGTTGGTCCAAACGCGGCGGGAAGTGGCTCTGTCTGCGCTGCAGACGTGAAGAGGTCATGGACAAGGCTGGTCAGGGTCCCGAAGGATGGGCCTCCCGCCGTCACGCATTGATCGAGTTCGAGCTTCTCAGAGACCGCGAGGCGACGGAGATGGAGATCGCCAAGCGTGCGAGCTGCTCGACGGCCGTCGTGCGCAAGGTTCGGGCGTCGCTCCGCGAGGCAGGCAAGCTGCCCGAGGCCTCCGCCTCCCGCTCCTGAGAGCCATCTGCTGCAGCTAGCGCGCCGTCCAGCCTCCGTCGACCACGAGGGTGTGTCCGGTCACGTAGCTCGAGGCATCAGAAGCGAGGAAGACGAGCGCACCGTCGAGTTCGCCTTCAGCCCCGACCCTTCCTAGCGGGGTCCTCGACTCCACGAACTCCAGACCCGCCGGGGATGAGAGATCGGCCTCGGTCATCTCGGAATGGAACCACCCCGGAGCGATCGAGTTGACCCTGATCGACTCCGGTGCCCACCTCACCGCAAGCTCTCGGGTGAGGTTCACTACCGCGCCTTTCGATGCCGTGTACGAGGGACTGTCCGGTCCGTCACCGGCGAGCAGCCCGCTGATCGACGAGATCAGTATCACCGAGCCCCCCTCTTCCTTCATCCGCCGGTAGGCGGATGCAGCGCAGAGCCATGCTCCGGTGGCGTTGACCTCCATCACCCGCCTGAAGGACTCGGCCGCCTCGGGCTCATCAGATCCCTGAGGCGCAACGCCCGCGCAGGCGACCATCACATCGAGCGACCCGAAGCCCTGCAGAGCCGAATCGGCCAATCCCTCGACCGATGTCTCGTCGGTCACGTCACACCTCACTGCCAGCGCCTCACCTCCCGAATCGATGATGTCCTGCGCGATCCCGCCCAGCCTCTCCTCGCGACGAGCCCCGAGTACCACTTTCGCCCCGGAGGCCGCGAGGGTACGTGCGAATCGGGCACCCAGGCCGGAGGATGCGCCCGCGACCACCGCCACCTTGCCCTCGAGCGAGAACATCTCGGCAGGCGATCTGCTCATTTGCGAGGCTCCTTCTTGGGAGGGAGCGGGAAGAAGGAACTCGTACGTCGGATGTACTCGGCGTATCCAGGACGCCGCTCGGCAATGTCGGATTCGAGCAATGCAGCACCTGAAACCCTGACCAGGAAGAAGGTCATCAGCGCAGGGCCGACCAGCGTCCACCAGCCTGCCGATGCCCCGACCGCCACCAGCCACAGTGACCACCAGACGACCGCATCGCCGAAGTAGTTCGGATGACGTGTGAAACGCCACAGCCCGCGTTCCATCACCTTTCCCTTGTTGGCAGGGTCTCTCTTGAAGGCCGCGAGCTGCGCGTCCCCCACCGCCTCGAATCCGAGGCCGACGACGAATCCCCCGACACCGATCCAGGAGAGCAGGGTGAGGTCATCCAGCTGCGTTGCGAGAGACTGCACCGGCAGTGAGACGAACCAGGCGATCGCTGCCTGGAGACAGAAGACTCCGAACAGCGACCAGAGCCAGAAGCTCGCAGGACGCTTGGCCCTCATCGCCTGATAACGACGATCCTCGCCGTGGCCTAGGTTGCGCCAGGCCAGATATCCCGAGAGCCTGCAACCCCAGACGGAAACGAGAATCGCCGCCAACAGGGATGCATCACCCCTCTCTCCCGTGGCATACACAGCCCATGCGACCGCGACGAAGACCAGGCCCCAGGCTATGTCGGCGAGCGAGGCGTCTCTGGCAGGCAGGCTGATCAGCCAGGTGACGATCATTACTCCGAGGGCTGCGATGGCTCCGGCGAGATATACGTTCATCGCGCAGACCCTATTCGGGCGGAGGCGCCGGCGACGCCACCACCGAAGCCGACGCGCAGGTTGCAACGGCGAGTTCGAGGTCCTTCTCGGCGACGCCGAGCAGATCCGGCGCCTGGAGATCGAGTTCGATCATCGGGGGTGATTCCAGATCGAGACCGAGGATGCGTCTGCCGTTCTCGACCATCTCTCGCCACAGATCGCCGCTCTCTTCGAGCGGTCCGAATCGACTCTCCGAAGCGCGGCGAGCGAGCGTTTCGTACTCCCTGCACTCCTCGAAGGGATCTATCCGTACCTGGGAATCGGAGCCGACTGCAACCGGGATTCCGAGTTCGCGATATCGGGCACTCGGCGGAAAGCCGTCTCCGAGGCTTCCTTCGGTAGTCGGGCAACCTACCACCGTCGCACCAGAAGAAGCCAGCAGGGAGAGATCTGCGTCGGAGACGTGAATGGCGTGGACTACCCCCGTCCTCGGAGAGAGAAAACCGGTCCTGTCGAGCAACTCGATCGGCGAACATCCGTGCTCTGCCTCGCACTCGGCGAGCTCCCGCCGCTGCTCACTCGCGTGGATATGGAGCGGGAGCTCGTGATCGGCAGCGTAGGCCGCTATGCCCTCGAGCCACGGTGCCGGAACCGCCCGCACGCTGTGTGCGGCGACGCCGACCGAAACACCGATCTTGTCGACCGCCCATTCCCGCAGCCCATCGACCCGGGTGAGGAAGACATCCAGTTCGTGGTCACAGAACCGTTGCTGCCCACTCTCTGGAGGTCGGTCGGCACCGTCCCAGCCATTCCGGTTGTAGGCAGCGGGGAGCATCACGATCTCTATCCCGGCGGAAACGGCGGATTCGGCGACTGCGATCGCCAATTCATTGGGATCGTCATACGGTGAGCCGTCGGGACGGTGGTGGACATAGTGGAACTCACCCACCGAGCCGTAGCCCGCTGCTCGCATGTCGGAGAAGGCGCGAGTGGATATCTCGCGAATCGAGGTCGGATCCAGGTGATCGGCAAGCGCGAACATCTCGTTGCGCCAGCTCCAGAAGTCATCGTGCCTCATTGCGGCAGGGACCGGTCGCTCCGCCGCTCCGCGCAATCCGATCTGGAATGCATGTGAATGCGCGTTCGGCATCGCCGGTATCGAGATGGAGGTCATCGGATCACCCTCGACTCGAAGTCAGGCCTCAGATACACCATCTCTCCTCCGACGATCACGCAGGCAACCGGGTTGTGGCCGAACCGGTACGGAACCGACTCTATCGGCCCATCGAGGATCAACAGATCTGCCCGCTTACCTGACTCGATCGAACCCGCTTCCTCCTCGAGACGCAGGACCCAGGATGCGTTCAACGTCGAAGCCGCGAGCGCCTCCCGGACACTCCAGCCGTAACGTCGGACTGCGAGACCGATGATCAAGGGCATCGAAACGATCGGCGAAGTCCCGGGGTTGGCGTCGGTCGCAAGCACGCAGATCGCACCGGCCTCGGAGAGTTCTCGGGCGGGTGCAGTCTCTTCGGCGCCAAGGAATTCGGCTCCGGGCAACAACACCGCTGCGCACTCGGAAACCGCAAGCTGGGAAAGATCATCGCTGTGCAGGCGGGCAAGGTGATCGACCGATCTCGCACCGGCCTCGATCGCAACAGGGACCGACCGGTTCTGGTTGAACTGCTCGACATGCGCACGCAGATCGAGGCCAGCGCCCCGAGCCATCTCCCCAACCCTCAGCAGGTCGTCGTTTCCGAACGCGACGCTCTCGACGTAGACATCCAGCGCGCTGGCCCCGGCATCGACTATCCGGGGCATCGCCTCCCCTACCTCATCCAGCCAGGATTCAGCGGTTTTGCCCTCTGGAATTGCGTGGGCGATGAGAGCCGTAGAGCGCGTCTGTTGCGGGACTCTCGAACCGAGCTCGGCTGCCAGGCGAAGAGAGCGGACCTCGGCGTCGATCGTCAGCCCGTAGCCAGACTTGCACTCGAACGATGTCGTGCCGTGAGCCAGCATCTCCTCGGCGAGCCGACCGGCTTGATCGAGGACCTCGTCATCGGTGGCTATCGCGAAAGCGCCCGCGGAGGATTTGATACCTCCTCCCTTACGGGCGATCTCCTCGTAGGGAACGCCCGTGACCTTCATCTCGTACTCCGCGGCCCGCCATCCGGCAAATGGCAGGTGGGTGTGGCAATCGACGAAACCCGGTACCACGGAACAGCCCGAGGCATCGATCCGCAGGTCAGCGTGGGGCGACGCCACCAGCGATTCGATCCGCTCTCCCGACGTAGTGAGACCACCCGGCTCAGCCGAGAAACCGTCAGCCGAGTCCAGACGGCAATACGCCATCCCCTCCTGGGGAGGGCGCAAGACCTGCGCCGCCTGATCTATCGATATCGATGAGTACGACCGACTCAAGAGTCTCCCGCGTCGATACCGAGCATGGGTATGTGTAGATCCGACTTCTCAGCGAACTCGATCGCCTCGGGGTAACCCGCATCGACATGACGGACCACGCCCATGCCCGGATCTGCTGTCAGCACGCGGGCGATGCGTTCGCCGGCGAGATCAGAGCCG
>JBMTAX010000227.1:0-5655 GCA_049429145.1 Myxococcota bacterium | reverse complement strand
ATGGGCAGAGCGCTCTCTTGCGCCACGAGCACGGTGAGGCCGTTCTTCAACTTCGCCTGCGCGAAACTGGGTAAGGCCACCGTCGGCGCTGGGCCGGCAGGGGGACGTTGGTTCCGCCAGTCTTCGGCCGGTGGAACCCGCCGTGGCGCTGCGCCATCCGGTCGTTGCGAAGCCGTCGCGCAAGACGCCACCGCAGTGACGATGGCGCAGAAGACGAGGACACGGCCGAGTCGGCGGCGCATCATGGGGTAGCTCCTTCGGGCTCTGGGCTGTCATCTGAACTCGCCCCCGTGGTGTCGGCTGCCGACGACGGGCGCGTGCCGCGAGGCCACGCGACGAGTACGGCGCGCTTTTCGGGGGCGAGATGGGATTCGACGACGGCTGCCAGGGTGTCGGGCGTCACTGCGCGGTAGCGCGCCAGATCCTGCGCGAGATACGCCGGGTCGCCCGTGAAATGGTTGTAGCTCTGCAGTTGCTCTGCTTTGCCGGAAAACCCACCGAGTTTCTGGAGGCCGAAAAGGACATCCGTCTCAATGCGATTGACAGCGCGCTCAATCTCCTCGGCTTCTGGGGGGAGGTCGGTGAGAAACTCCAGCTGAGCTTGGATACCGCTCAAGACCGCCTTGGGGTCGACTCCATCTTTGACGATTGCCTCGACGCTGAACACCGAAACATTCGCCATCGATTGCTGGTACGCACGGACCGACTGAACGAGCTGTTCCTCGTACTGCAATGCCCGCACGAGGCGCGAGGTCTTCCCTTCGGTGAGCAGTGCGGCAAGGACGTCGAGCTCTGCGTCACCCGGAGAGAAGCGCGGCGGAGTGAGGTATTGCACGACGACCTTCGCGAGCTTGCCGACCGGCTCGTCGACGTCAATGCGAATGGGCGACGACAGCTTCGGAGGCGTGATGGTACGCACCGCAGCTCTCGCTCCACCGGGCAGGGTGCCAAAGTACTTCTCGACGAGGGACTTCGCGTCTTGGGATTCGAAGTCGCCAGCGATGGCGAGGGTCGCATTGGCAGGGGCGTAGTACGCATCATAAAACGCGGTCACGTCAGCCATGGTGGCTGCGTCGAGGTCGGCGAGACTTCCGATCACGGCCCCGTGGTACGGGTGATCTCGCGGGAATATCTGCTGCCACAGCTGCTCTTCCGCGAGACCGTAGGGTTGGTTCTCTACGCCTTGCAGCCGCTCGTTCTTCACCACGGCGCGCTGCTCATCGAGCTTCGCTTGGGTGAGGGCCGCAGCGAGCCAGCCCATGCGATCGCTCTCGAGCCACAAGGCAAGTTCGAGCTCGTTCTTTGGGACCACTTCGAAATAGTTCGTTCGGTCGAAGTTGGTGGTGCCGTTGACCATGCCGCTCCGCACAGAGGCGCCGGCGCCTTCCAGGTGAGCGAGATGCTGGTCCCCTGGTACATGCATTGAGCCTTGAAACATCAAATGCTCAAAGAGATGGGCAAAGCCACTTCGACCGCGCGGCTCGTCGAAAGCGCCCACATGGTACCAGACGCTGACTGCGACAAGCGGAATCCGCTTGTCTTGGTGCAAGATGACCTCGAGTCCATTCTGCAGCCGGAACTTCTCGAAGGGGATCTCGAGCGCAGGATCGTCTGAGTTCGACGTCGCTGAGACCCCGCCCTCTAGGGTGTTTTCTTGCGCCATCGCGCCGGTCACCCAAAGTACGCTGACGAGTGGGACGAGGAGGAATGCTCGAGCTGCGGCACGCTGTGCCATCGCGGCTCCTTTCGGGGGCGTTGCGGTCGCGGGTGAACCCACCCTGACGCCGACCCTACCAACTCTGTGCTAACGCGCCTGCCCGGTTCGTGAAAAGCCCCGGCGACGCCAATGCAAAGCGAGGTCCCCAGCCACGTCTCCACGCGAACTTTGCCGAACCAGTCGTCGGTCGTTAGCTCTCTTCTCGAAGACCATTGGCGACAGTTACCCCGCCTTTCACGGTGTGGTGGGAATAAAGCCCGGCGCGCACGCGTCTTCAGGCTTGTCGTTGGGCATGTGCGTGCCTACGAGCGACGTGCAGCCTGACAGTCTGTAGGTTTCCGCGTCAGCGTCAGCAGGAGGAGATCGTGTCTAGAAAACAGTTGGGGAAAACCTCGTTCCTTTTCATCGTGACGCTGGCCGGTGTCGTAGCCTTTGCTTCGGTCGCATCGAGCGCGGCGAACGTCGGCCTGTGGACGGAGAAGCGCGAGGGCGACGGCCACCCTGTGCCCATGCCGTCGCTCGGGCCCCTTGTCCGCGACGTCGCGGGTGCAGTGCTCACCGTATCCACCGAAGCTGCACCTACGCAGGGCCCGGCGAGAAATCCCACGGATCCCCAATGGGAGTTTTTTCGCCGCTTCGGCTTGGAGTTTGAGCTGCCCCCCATGCCGCGGGGGCAAGGGCAGGGCACGGGCTTCTTGATCAGCCCCGATGGTTACGCACTGACGAACCACCACGTCATCGAAAACGCCGGCACCATCAAGGTCAGGGTCGGCGAAGAGCGCCAAGAGTATGAAGCTGAAGTCGTCGGGAGCGATCCCCGCACCGACGTCGCGCTGCTTCGGCTCAAGGGCCCGCGCGAGGGCGCCTTCCCCGTGATTCCGCTTGGTGACAGCGACCGTCTCGACGTGGGAGATTTTGTGGTCGCCATCGGTAACCCCTTCGGACTTAGCCAGTCAGTCTCGATGGGCATTCTCTCGGCGCGTGGTCGTCGGGACATCATGCCATCGGGTCGTCAAGGACTGTACGACTTCTTGCAGACCGACGCCTCGATCAACCCGGGCAACTCTGGTGGGCCGCTCATCAACCTCAACGGGGAGGTGGTGGGCATCAACACCGCCATCAACGCCGCGGGGCAGGGCATCGGGTTCGCGATTCCGGTCAACCTCGTGAAGCGGCTGATTCCCGAGCTTCAAAAGACGGGGCAAGTGTCACGCTCTTGGATCGGCGTCAGCATTCGCGGCGTCACCCCCGAACTTGCGCGTGGCTTCGGCATGCAGCGGCCTCGAGGAGCGCTCATCGCGCAGGTGGTCGAGGGTGGCCCCGCACAAAAAGCAGGCCTGCTGCCCGGTGACATCATCACACGTTTCGATGGCCGCGAGATCGAGGAGGCGAACCAGCTTCCACTGCTCGCAAGCTTCGCCGGTGTCGGACGCCGGGTGCCTCTAGAGCTTATGCGCGATGGCCGCACGAAGACCTTACAGGTGACCCTCGAGCAGCTTCCTGGTGAAGATCAGAGCCAGCGGCAAACAACTGCAGACAACCACGACGAACAAGCGGGGCAGCTCGGACTTACGGTCGAGGACCTGACTCCTACACTCCGTCAGCAGGCCCGTATCGGGCGCGATGTCCGCGGGGTGTTGGTCTTGCGGGTAGCACCCATGTCGGCAGCGGCCGAGGCTGGCATGCAGCCCGGTGACGTGATCACCGAGCTCGGCGGTAAGACAGTGCGCTCGGCCGGTCAGTTCGTCGAGTCGGTCCGACGGGCGAAGAAGGGCGATGTGTTGAAGGTGCTCGTGACGCGCGGAAGTGCCACTGTGTTCACGCCGATCGTGAAACCCTAGGCGACAGGCAAAAGCTTCCTGTGGGGCGGGCGGCGGACGAGCGGTCACCGCGTGCAGTGACCGCTCGTCCGTGTCCTGTGTGTTGCATCCGTCGAACGCAGCGCCGATAACCCAAGATAACAGCACGTGGGCGTGTCATGAGGGGCCTGCCCCTCTCTGCGCTCTCGACAACGGCGTACAGCGCTGCGCGGCCCATGACCGAACTATCGTTCCTTCGTTCCCTGCCCCTCTTCCGCTCACTCGATGACGAGGAGCTCGCGCGCCTCTGCGAGGCTGCACAGCTGCGCGAATACGCGACGGGTGAGCCGATCGTCGCAGCCGGAGACAGGGGCGATTCCATGTATTTGCTGCTCTCCGGCCAGGTCGAAGTGACGGCCCAGGGGAATGGAGCGCCGGTGACGGCGACCCTGGGCCCGGGGGACTTCTTCGGCGAGATGGCCTTGCTTACCGGTACACCTCGCGGGGCAGACGTCGTCGCTAGGGGGGACGTCGCGTGTCGTTGCCTCGAGTTCTCTCGACCCGTGGTGGAGGACTTGCTCCGCAAGAAACCGCGTGTCGCTCGTTTTCTCACCGAACTCGTCGGGCGCAGGTTGCTTGAGTCCGGCCAAGTGCGACAGGTCGGCAAATATTCGATCAAAGGGGAGATCGGTCGCGGTGGGGCGGCTCGCGTTTTCGAGGGTGTTCACCCTGCGCTCCGACGCTCGGTCGCGATCAAGATGCTCTCCCACGAGCTGGTATACGAGTCGGACTTTGCGGAGCGCTTCCTCGCCGAAGCGCGCATCGTCGCCGACCTACGCCACGAGAACATCGTACAGGTCTACGACCAGGAGGCGGCCTACGCGACCTTCTTCATCATTATGGAACGTTTATCGGGCGAGGAACTCTCCATGGCGCTGCGCCGTGGCCCGTTCTCCGTCGACGAGACGAAGAAGATCGCGAGGCAGGTCTGTCGGGGACTGCAATACGCCCACAAGCGCGGAGTCGTGCATCGTGACATCAAACCGTCGAACATCTTCCTCGAGGAGCAGGGCCCGGTAAAGGTGATGGACTTCGGTATTGCCGTCGGAGCGCATGGGCCGCTGCGGGAAGACAACGGTGTCATGGGCACCCCAGGCTTCATCGCCCCAGAATCCTTGCTGGGAAAACCTGTCGACCATCGCGCCGACATTTACTCGCTCGGCGTCGTTCTCTACATGATGCTGACCGGTTGGAACCCATTCGCAGGGCCCGATATGCGGGAGGTCCTCAAACGTCAGCTCACCACAGAGTTTCTCGACGTGGCCAAGGCACTGCCCACAGCGCCGCCAGCACTCGTCGACCTCGTCAAGCGCGCCACCGCGCGCGACCCGGCGGCGCGCTTCCCTGATTGCGGCGCCATGCTGCGTCTCCTTGACGAGCGTACACCTGCTCCCGCGGCGCCGGGCTGCGCGCGCATGGAACTCGAGCTCGACTTCCCCGAGGAGGCGACCGACCGCGTCGGAGCCTTGGTGAAGAGATGGGAGTCCGAGCTGCGCGCAGAGGTCGAACGCGCCGTGCTGCTCGTGCGACGCTGAATGGCACGACGCTGCTACAGCGAGCGCGCACGAGCGAGAAGTGACACCAGCGCCCCGGCCGCAGCCTCGGCGGTCTGTCCGTAGGCGACAACCCCGTCTTCGTGGCCACCCATGACGAGCACCCCTGCCGAGGTCTCCTGCCCCGAGCGGCATAGGCGGGCCACTTCTTGCGCCATCGCTGGCGTCCCATACCCTGCCGTGACGTCGGTGCAGGAGAGACCGAGCGCCCCCGCATGGCCGAAGATCTCGGGGCTGTGCACATGGAACACATACTGCGCCTCAGGCACGACCTCGTAGAGAGTGGCATGGGTGAGGGCTTCGCTCGAGGGCAGGCACTCGCCGAAACTGACCACGCTGTTCTCCGCCAACGACCAATCCGTGACCACCGCACATTGGCTGCGTTCAAGTCGACGTTCGCCTCCCGTCTGGCTACCGCTGACGACGAACGAGGGGCGCGCCGGGTCTGACATCGACGAGAGACGAGCACTTACATTGCCAAAGGCCGCTCCCCCGTAGCGAAAGCGATCACGCCCGACGAGCCCGA
>JBMTAX010000226.1:0-5657 GCA_049429145.1 Myxococcota bacterium | reverse complement strand
GTACAAGAGCTGGTTGAGCGAGCTGTCGGTACGACAAAACGATGGACGCTCAATAAAGGCGTGCAGCAGTTCCGGCATCGAATCGCGCGCCTTCGGGCCGAGTACGCTCACGTCGTGGGGCACCGCTCGATAGCCGGTTACCTTCAGCCCCATGAAGGCGAACGTGTTTTCAAAGGTTTCAAGGGCGAGGGCGCGTCGATCGGTGGGCGTCATCAGGAATAGACTCGCCACGACGACGCTGTCCGGTGCAAAGCCGAAGAGCTCGAAGGGGATGTCGGTCATCACCCCGGCGCCATCTCCGGTCACTCCGTCGGAGAGCACGCCGCCGCGATGCTCCACGCAGGCAAGCGCATGAAGCCCCGACGTCAAAATGCCGTGCTCGGGGGTGCCGGTTCGGGAGGCGACGAAGCCGACTCCACACGCGTCGATCTCGTGGGGACGTTCCTGGTGCATGAGCGATCCTTCCGCAGACAGCCCCGCCTCCTTAGCAACAATTGCCGCGGCGCGGCATTCCCCGGAGGACCCTTTTCGACACGCGGGCTGGCATTGCCGTTCTCACGCGAACCCCGCGCCCCTCCGTGTGGCGCTAGGCCCCGAGGAGGTGCTCCCCAAGGGGGGTGAAGCGCGCCGCATGTGGCTCTCGATCCTGCGCCGTCCCATAGGCGAGCAACGCGCGCCCGATGAGGTGCAGCCGCTGCGAGAAGGTCACGGGCAGGTGCAGGGGCAACGGTACCCCGTCGTCGTGGCGAGGCAGGTCCTCCTCGTGAGCGAACTCAAGACTGACGCTTACGCGAGCGCGGCTGCCCTCACCGGTGGCCACGCCCCCCCAGTGGAGCAGGTCGGGTCGCCACGCGATCAGCGTACCCGCCTCGGCGGGCAGGGCACGACAGCCGTGGAGTAGCTCCGTCACCTCGTCGAGGGGCGCTTCACGGGCCTTGACGAATTCCTTCACCAGGCGAGGGGCGATCCCTCGCGGGACGACGTGGAGGCAGCCGTTGTCGAGCGTGGCGTCGGTCAGGGCAAGCCACGCAGTCAAACGGGCGGGGCCACCGTTCCTACAGGTGCGCGTCTCGTCTGCGGCATCTCGATGAGGGCCCCAGCCGCGGGCTCCCCCCACAGGCGGCACATGATGAATCCACACCGCGGGAACCTGCCACGCCCCCGGACCAAGGGTGGCACGTATGACATCAAGGAGTCGCGGTGCACGAACCACGCGCCACGGCCCGTCGTACACGAAGGCGAAAACCCTCGGCCAGCCCGCACGATGCACTCGCTCGATATCGAGCAACGCAGCCCGTCGTACTCCCTCTTCGATCAGCGCTTTTGCGTGGAAGTAGCCGACCTCGTGCAGCCGCTCGAGGTATGCCGAGCCCTCTGGGGGTGCGGGAGTTTGCCCGAGGGGGCTGGCCATGGTCGAGGTGACCTGCCCGCCGAGGGAGAGCCAATAACGTTCATCACGCGCAAGCTCGACGAGCTTCGCCAATTCCACGTCGCCCACCGTGTGTCGCAGACGCAGCGAGAAGTTCACAGCACGCCCCGCATCGGCGGACTCGGTGACTCAATGGAAGGTGGGTTGCGATTGAAGAGGCGCACTTTGCAGCAGCGCGACGACGTCATCGATCAAGGCAGGCTTACGGATGAGATCCTGGACAAGCCCCTTGCGTCGCAGCTCTTGGAAGTTGGCGGGCCGCGCAGCGCTCAGCAAGATGCGGTAAGCGCTCGGTTGTAGGCGCATCGCCTGCTCGAGCACCGCCACACCTCCCGCCGGAGGCAGCGCCGCGTCGATCACAATGATGTCGAAGGCCGCCTCCCCCAGTGCGCGCAAGGCTTCTTCCGCCGTCGAGACCATCGTCAGCTCGGTGATGGTCTGCAGCGAGGGCTCGAGCACCTGGGCGCTGTGGGGGTCGGCATCAGCGAGGAGGGCGCGCGGTACTTCAGACATCACTTCAAGATGCACCAGAGAGGCCCCCCACGTAAAGAACCGTGCCGCGGCGCCCAGGAAAGAGCCCGGGGGGGCGTGGTCGAGGAGGTGTCGCTCAGTCGCAGCCGGCACCGCCGTTGGAGCTGCGGACCCCACTCGTCGTGAACCCTACCAAGGAGCAACCATCGACGCTGTTCAGGCGGATGACCCCCACGCCGCCGCCGCCGCCACCGCCCGCCCCGGAGGCCGCAATGACGCCATTCGTCCCGTCACCGCCGCCCGCACCCCCCTCTCCGCCGGTCGGGGGGCCCCCGAGGGCCGGGGACACTGCGACGAGGGACCCGTTCTGTCCCGGGGAGCCCACACCGCTCCCCCCGCCGATGCCGGCACCTCCTCCTCCACCGCCGCCCGTCAGCAGCCGTGCATTCGAGCCGGTGATGGACCGAGCTTCGAGCAGCAACGCGCCCCCAGAGCCGCCTCCCCCTCCGCCGGCGTCATCTCGTTGTCCTCCCGCGCCGCCGCCCCCCACGAGCGCGATCACGCCCGTCAGATCGAGGGTGCCAGCGACGCTGAGCTGCAACGCGCCGCCGCCGCCCCCGCCCGATCCCCCGAGTCCGGTCGAGTTGGCCGTGTCGTCACCGCCATCACCCCCGCTGCAGCCCCCGTGGAGGGGGACGAGGGTGTTGCTGCCCGCAGCAGAACCGCCATCGCCGCCCCCGCTCCCGCCGCCATCGCCGCCCGCG
The DNA here is from genome assembly GCA_049429145.1 of Myxococcota bacterium. GTDB lineage: Bacteria > Myxococcota > UBA727 > UBA727 > CAYLZW01 > JBMTAX01. Next base: position 2,993 of record JBMTAX010000226.1, on the reverse strand, counting down.
CTGCCGCGTCCGCCACCGCCGCCTCCTCCACCCGCAGCGCCGCTTGTTCCGTCTCGGCCCGCGCCCGTTCCGCACACGCTCGGGTGGTCCGCACCGGCCCCCGCCACAAGTGACGCTCCGCTGGCGCTGACCTGGCCCCTGATAGAGGCGTCTTCCGTCACTACGAACGCCACGGGCCTGGAGCCGGCGACGAGCAGCGTCCCCGCGACGTCGAGCCTGTTGGTCACCGCAAGCAAGAGCGAGCTGCCGTCGCTCTGGGGGACGTCGTAGAAGTTTGGGGCGACCGCGGGGCAGCCAGCCTGCGCGTTGAAGTTCGGCGGGATATCTGTTGTCAGGGTCGCCACGCAGCCCTGGGGAACGAGCAGTGCCTGGGCCGGGGTGCGACCCACGGGGTCAAAGTTCGAGGGCGTGTAGGGGAACGGGTGAGGCGGTCCCGCGTCTTGGACCACCCCGCTGTCGATGGGACCGCTGTCGATGGGACCGCTGTCGATGGGACCGCTGTCGATGGGACCAGCGTCGTCCATCGGCCCTGCGTCTTCGACCGTACCGCTGTCGATGGGACCCGCGTCCTCCATCGGCCCTGCGTCATCGCTGGTTCCTGCGTCTTCGACGGGACCGCTGTCGCCGGTTTCCGCGTTGTCGATAGGTCCTGCATCGTCGCCATCGCCCCGCCCGGCATCACCTCCGCCCTCCCCGTCAAAACCTGCCGTGTCCGAAGACCGGGCGCTTGCACAGTGGCCGTCCTCGCAGAGAAGGCCGGAGGGACAGTTGTCATCACCCTCACAGGGATAGTCGCTGGTGAGGAACACGCATCCCCCCTCCGCGACGAGGAGGGACACCAAGGCCAGGAGACAAGATGTACCGCGGACAACCATGAATGAGATCATACCAGCGCAACCCAGCAACATGGGCGATCCCGGCGCGGGAGAGGCCGGTCGGAGTCCTCGGGGAAAAAAATGCTCGTGCGAGAGGCCTGCAGGACCTTATTGTCCGCGCCCTCCGCGAAAGGAGCCAGACCCATGGCGCAACCTTCTTTTCCCTCGCTGGCCCATCTCGTTCTCCATCGCTGCAAAGAGTCCAGCGACAGCCTCGCCTTTCGGTTCCCACAAGGGGAGGGCTGGGCTGAGCTGACTTGGCGCGACACCGAGGAGAGACTGCGGAACATCGCGACCGCGTTGTTGCACTTCGGCCTCGAGACCGAGCAAAGGGTCGGCATCCTTTCGACCACTCGCGTGGAATGGATCTTGGCGGACTATGGTGTTTTGCTGGCGGGCGGCGCAACGACGACCGTGTACCCGTCCAACACCGCGGAGGAGTGCCGCTACATTCTCACCGATAGCGACACCCGCCTCCTCTTCGTCGAGGACATGGACCAAGTACAGAAGGTCTTGTCGGTCAAAGAGCATTTGCCCGCCCTCAAGAAGGTCATCGTTTTCGACGGGAGAGGCGACGGGGACTTCGTCTTGAGTCTGCAAGACCTTGAGGCCCTCGGGCAGCGCGAGCGTCAAGCGCAGCCAAAGGCCGTGGATGACGTCGTCGCGAAGCTCCACAAAGACATGCTCGCGACCCTGATTTACACGTCGGGTACTACGGGCGTGCCGAAGGGCGTCGAGCTGACCCATGACTGCTGGCTCTTCGAGGCCGAGGCCATCGCCAACATCGGCATCCTCTCCCCGTCAGACCATCAGTATCTGTGGCTTCCGCTGAGCCACTCCTTCGGCAAGGTGCTGCAAGTCGCGCAGCTGCATGTTGGCTTTTCCACCACCGTCGACGGTCGCATTCCGAAGCTCGTGGAAAACCTCGGTGTGATTCGCCCCACCTTCATGGCCGCGGCGCCTCGCATCTTCGAGAAGGTCTACAACAAGGTCGTCACCGGCGCGCAGGGCGGCGGCGCGGTGAAGTGGAAGATCTTCTCGTGGTCGGTGGGCATTGGGCGCAAAGTCTCTGCCCTGCGCCAGCAGCGTCGCCAGCCGAGTGGTTTGCTCGCCCTGCAGTACCGCGTCGCCGACAAGCTCGTCTTCTCGAAGCTCAAGCAGCGCTTCGGTGGTCGTATTCGCTTCTTCATCTCGGGGTCAGCACCCTTGTCTCGCGAGATGGCAGAGTTCTTCCATGCCGCCGACATCCTCATCCTCGAAGGCTATGGGCTCACGGAGACCTCGGCCGCGAGCTGTGTGAACCGTCCTGAGACCTTTGTGTTCGGCACCGTCGGACAGCCGCTCCCGGGCGTCGAGGTAAAGATCGCCGAGGAGGACGGCGAGATTCTCTTGCGCGGCCGAGGTGTGATGCGCGGCTATCACAACAAACCCGCCGAGAGCGCCGAAACCCTGACGGAAGATCGCTGGCTGCGAACCGGAGACATCGGCGAGGTGACGTCGACCGGGCACTTGCGGATCACAGACCGCAAGAAAGACCTGATCAAGACCTCGGGCGGCAAATACGTTGCGCCACAGCACATCGAGGGCAAGCTGAAGTCCCTCTGCCCCTACCTGAGTCAGGTGCTCGTCCACGGCAACAACCGGAACTTCTGCACTGCCTTGGTCACCGTGGACGAGGAGAGCATCAAGGGCTGGGCCACTGAGCAGGGCCTTGAGGCCCTGAGCTATGCTTCGTTGAGCCAGCACGAGAAGGTCACGGCCATGGTGCAAGAGGCGGTGACAAGGCTCAACAAAGACCTCGCTTCCTATGAGACCGTAAAGCGCTTCTGTGTGCTCGAGAAAGACCTCACCGTCGAGGAAGGTGACTTGACTCCTTCCTTGAAGGTGAAACGCAAGGCCGTGGAGCAGAAGTACAAGGCGAAGATCGAGGCCTTCTACGAGGGGCAACTCGCCGAGGTATGACCACGTGGAGCGCTCGTGGCAGCGGGGTGAGCGCCGCGCGCCGAAGCGTGGTCCGCCGGAGGAGCCATGACACCAAGTCCGTCAAAGGCCTCGCCCCACGCGCGTCATCTCCTCGGCTCCAAATGGACCGCGGTCTCCCCCGTAGACGGGCAGAAG
>JBMTAX010000225.1:0-5701 GCA_049429145.1 Myxococcota bacterium | reverse complement strand
GGCGCTCTCGTCGATGCGGGATGGGCATTTCATCTCTGAACACGATCTGAAGATCGCCTTGAAGGTCGCCCGCGTGATGACGGGCGGCGACACCACTTCACGACACCTCGTGACCGAGCAACAGCTCCTCGACCTCGAGCGCGAGGCGTTCTTGTCCCTGTGCGGGGAAGAGAAGACCCAATCCCGCATCATGCACATGCTCGAGACCGGCAAGCCTCTGCGGAACTGAGATTCGGGCACGTACGCCTCGTTTGCCCGTGCGCACGCGAGGCGGCGTTCGGGGGCGCATAGGCGCGGGGAACTCGCACGTCACGACGTGCCGTCCCTTCGCGTCCGGTTTGAGGCCCGCCGCCGTGCTTGCTATCGTCGAACCATGGAACGAGGCCCGTCTATCGGTCACACAGAGCCCGTGGCCCTCGTCGCGGGACCGCGCGTTACCGCCTTTCGTGGATGGTCGCTCGTCCTCCTCATTGCCATCAGCGTGGCCGCAGGTTTTGGCCTCCACGAGGTTTGGGACCTCGCCGTCGGCGCATGGAAGAGGGCCGCGCAGCCGAGCGTGCGAGTGACCGCTGTAAGGGGCATCGAGGGTGCGCTCGTCCTCGAGGGACCCGGGGGGCCGGTGACCCTGCCCCAGCGTGCGCCGGTGGTGGTGCACGTGTGGCTCGAGGGATGCGCCGACTGTATGGACGCCTTTCGGGCACACAAGCGCCTCCATCACGAACAACTTTTCTCCGGTGTCCGCGTCGTCAATGTGGCTTACGGTCGAGCGACCGAGAACTTCGCGCGCGAATATGGCGTGGATAGCCAACTCGCCTTCGACCCCGGCGACCAGCTCGTGCGGCCCCTCGGAATCTCCACCTTCACCACCCTCGTCGTAGACACCGAAGGCCGCATCCGCTTTCGCTCGCGGCCCACCGAGCCCGGCTACGCCGACCGCCTGCGGGGCGCGCTCGATGCCCTCGCCCGGGGCCCCTAAGCTCGTGCGGTGTGCTGACGCTGGGCAAACGTTGTCGCCCTCTCGCTGCACCACTATAGAGAGGGACTTCCGTCGCCTTGGAGGACCCTATGCGTGAAGTCGCCATTGTCTCAGCCGTCCGCTCCGCCATCGGGAAGGGGGGCAAGGGCACCTTGAAGGACACGCGCCCCGATACCCTCGCCGGACATGTCATGCGCGCTGCCGTCGAGCGCGCGGGTATCGCCCCTGCTGACGTCGAGGACGTCATCCTGGGCTGTGCCATGCCTGAGGCCGAGCAGGGCATGAACGTCGCGCGCATCGCTGGGTTCCTCGCAGGCCTGCCGGACACGACGAGCGCAGCGACGCTGAATCGCTTTTGCTCGAGCGGCCTCAACGCGGTCGCCGACGTGGCGCGCAACATCATGGTCGGTCAGATCGACGTTGGCATCGGTGGCGGCGTCGAGTCGATGTCCCTCGTACCCATGGGGGGCCACAAGCCGAGTGCGAACCCCGAGCTCATGTCGGACAACCCGGCCGTTTATACGCCCATGGGCATTACGGCAGAGAATGTCGCCTCGACGTACAAAGTGAGTCGCGAGGACCAAGACGCGTTTGCTTTCGAGAGCCACCGACGAGCAACAGCGGCCATCGAGGCTGGGCGTTTCCGCGAAGAGATCGTCCCCATCGAGGTGACGGTATGGGACGAACAGGGTCACACCCACGTCGTCACCTTTGACCGCGACGAGGGTCCGCGCCCTGACTCGAGCCTCGAGCAGCTCGGCAAGTTGAAGCCGGTATTCGATAGCCGCGGCACCGTGACGGCAGGCAACGCGTCGCAGGTTTCCGACGGGGCCGCTGCGGTGGTGATGATGGATGCGGAGCGGGCTCGACGGGAGGGAAGAAAGATCCTCGGCTACTTCCGCAGTTTCGCTACTGCGGGGGTGTCGCCGGCCCTGATGGGCATCGGCCCGGTGCCTGCGGTACGCCGCCTGCTGGAGCGCGCTGGCGTGTCGCTCGGCGACATCGGTGTCTTCGAACTCAATGAGGCCTTCGCTGCCCAGGCGCTGTACTGCATCCGGGAACTCGGGCTCGACCCCGCGCGCGTGAACCCCAATGGAGGCGCCATCGCCCTCGGGCACCCTCTGGGTTGTACCGGTGCACGTCAGATCGCCACCCTGCTGCCCGAGCTGGGGCGTCGTGGCGAGCGCTATGGTGTCGTCACCATGTGCATCGGCGGCGGCATGGGTGCCGCGGGGCTCATCGAGAGGGCTTGATCCGATGCCACCTTGCGCTCTTCGCCTCACGCTGGTCGCGCTCGCCTGTGCGGCCTGTGGTACGTCGTCGTCTCCCGATGCTGGTGGCGACGAGGCGATGAGCTACTTCGGACAGCCCTTCGCTGCCGCTGTGAAGTCGTTCCTGCCGGGGCCGGGAGCGGGGCATGGTGCTGAGGGGTTCCCCGAGGTGGTGCTGGGCCCTCCTGCGGGCAGAGGCAAGCAAGCCGGCAGCGTCGATGACGTTCTGTCATTGGGCCTCGGTGGCGAGATCGTGCTCGAGCTTGGCGTCGACGCTATCGACGGGGTGGGGCCTGATCTGATCGTCTTTGAGAACCCGTTCGTCTTCGCTGGCGATCGGGTCTTCTCTGAGCCTGGGCAGGTGGCCTTCTCCCTCGATGGAGAGACTTTCATCGATCACCCCTGCGAGCCCGACTCTGCCCCTCCAAATGGCTGTGCTGGTTTCACGCCGGTTTTGCCCACCGATGATCCGACCGACCCTTCCCTCGTCGGCGGCGACGTATTCGACCTCGCTGCCGTTGGCCTATCCCGCGTCCGCTTTGTGCGCGTGCGGGACGCAGGAGCAACACTCGTCGGCGAAGACGGTGCGGCCGGATTCGACCTCGACGCCGTCGCTGTCATTCACCAAAACGAACGCGGCGTCCCGTGATGGACACCCTTACTCGAGAACCGGTGGAGCGATCACGAAGCTCGCGTTCATCGACGCATGGGGGGCATCACCGCTGAGGGTGAGCTGCTCCCTACGGGTGTCCTCCGCCTCGATCGCCGACAACACCTTGCTCAGCGCATAGGTCTTGCCCGCAACCTCGAGGGTGAGCGTTCGTTGGTTGGCGCGCCAGCGGCCACGCACCTTCACCGGCTTCCCCTCGATGAGAGGGCTGTAGTCGTACGCGAACGTGCCATCGACGGCGAGTACAAGGGAACGCTCCGGGGCGCTCACCTCGTCCACCCACGCGTGGAGGAGCCGCCGCGCGGGGCTGGGCAGTGCTCGCACCTGTGCCCCGATGGCGCCTCCCGTATATGCCTGGGCGCCTCGCAGCTGGACCTCTGCCACACACGTCGGGGCTCCAGGGGCCCCCGCATAGGTGTCCTGCACCCGCAGGACGAACATGCGCGCCTGCAGCGGGCTGGTGAGCTTGAGGGTCTGAAGCTCGGCCGTATCGCGGAGCGGAAGGGTGACCTCTATGCGTCCGTCGCTGAGTGTAACTTGGCGCGCCCTCGCTCGCTGTTTGTCGATGACGCCACCCTTGATGGCGCCCGCAACGATGGCTACCTCTTTGAGAGTGACGACTTGGGCAAAGCCGAAGACGACCTCCGGCGCGCTCGCCATAGCGCTGGGCTTGTTGCACCACCTCGTGTTCTCGTTCCCGTCGACGAGATTGTAGCCGTAGGTAGCAGGTGCGCCGTCGTCGAACTCCGACGAAGCTTCGACGTAGGCCAAACTCGCCGCCAGGCCGGGTGTTGCCCCGAGTACGACGAGTAGACATGCCATCGGCGCCAAACGTGCGAATCTGTGTAGGTGCGCAGCAACCACGGGGACCCTCCCTACCCTGACTTCTCCCTCGTATTGTAACGGGCCTTGCACGGCCAGTCCCCTTTCGGTCACTCGTCGCGAGGGGCATTGACCTGAAGGGGCGTGCGGGGCACCCCTCGACGACAGCATCCGGACACTGGAGGATTGCCATGATGGCACGTTCGTCTCTCGCTGCAGCACGTCTGCTCCTCTTCACCACGGCAACATTCGCATTCTTCGCGTGCGACTCCGGGCCGCAGCCCGGGGAGGAAGCGAGCTACTGGGGCAAGAAGCTGCAGGAGGGAGAGCTCGCCAAGCGCGAGGCGGCCATGCAACACCTCGTGCAACTGAAAGACCCGAAGTCCCTTCCGTTCCTTTACGACGTGCTGAAGGGGGATGTGATTCAACTGAAGTCCTCAGCGGCGCAGCTGATCGCTGCCATCGGGGACGACACCAGCGTCGAGCCTTTGCTCGGCGCGGTTGACTGGAACGCGGGCGCCGGTCGCGACAAAGACTCTCGCCTCGCCGCCACCACGAACGAGCGTATCGCCCAAGGACTCGCCAACCTCGGGAAGCCGGGCGACACCAAAGTCATCGAGACGCTGCGCCGCCTCGCTGGCTCGAACCATCTGAACACACAGCTCGCCGCCATCGTCGGGCTCGGAGAGCTGCGCGCCGAGAGCGCTGTGCAAGACCTCATCGATATCGCTGAGGGTCACGACAACAACTTCATGGTGAAGAACGCCATCATTGCGCTCGGCAACATCGGCGACGAGAAAGCCGTGCCCGTGCTGACCAAGATGCTGTTCTTCGAGCGAGGTGTGAGTTTCTACCGAGAGGCGAGCTACGCGCTCTTCCAACTCGGCAAGCCCGCTGTCGCGACACTGAAAGCAGTGTACAACGGCACCTTTGCCCCCATTGAGGCGCTACACATTCCGCCTGGTATCGCCAAAGCGAAGGCCCTCGAGGTACTCACCGATATCGGCGACCCGCAGGTCATCGACCTCGCCATTGCGGCAAACAATCTGGCCGGCGGAGACACGGAGACGGTGCTCGCCCGTGCGAAGGCTCAGGTGGCCCTCGGGCGTCTCGGCGTCAAATCGGCAGTCAGCGGCTTGATGCGGCACTGGGACGACGTCGACGTGTCGCAATCGGAGTTCGCGCTGGCCGCCATTTCCCACATCGGCGACCGCGGCGCCGCCCCCGCGCTGCTCCAGATGTCGACCCACGCGGGTTACCTCGATCAGTGCGTGACGAAGCAGCAGAACCCAGAGGGCGCTTGCCGTTTCTCCGAACACCAGGTGCGCAAAGTTCGGCTTGAGGCCCTGTCTCGCCTGGCCGGCGGGGACATCGCCGGTGCGTGGCAGGAGATGATTCTCGATGCCGAGAAGCAGGCGGCGTCTGAAAAGGACAAAGCGGCTGCGGCCAGCGGCAACGACAAGCAGGTGGCGGAGAAGGCCGCTCAGGGTCACGAGAAGACCCGTGACCTGCTCAAGGAGCGGATGCCCATGCTAGATGCTGCGACGGAGTGCGGAGACAACCTCGAGTGCTGGGTGGGCAAGCTCGCGAGTGAGAATCCTCGGGTGCGCGAGAAGGCAGGATATGAGTTGCTGTACCGGGGCGACCAGAGTGCTTCGGCTGCGCTACTCAAGTCTCTTGCAGACCAAGACAACGAAGCACGCTATGCGGCGATCCTCGCATCGTGGCGCACCTTGCCAAAGGATGGGGTGGAGCAGATCGACGCCATCCTCACTGCAGAGAAGGGCAAGACACAGTTCGTCCGCATCAACGAGGATCTGAAGCGCTTACGTGTCAAAGTCGCGCGCGGCTACTGACGTTATCCTCGCACAGAACGCCGTGGGCTCGTCTTCGCTACGGGGTGAAGGCGAGCCCATGTACATTCGGACTCACTCGTCGCACCTCTCTCCTCGCAAGTGGTCG
>JBMTAX010000224.1:0-5704 GCA_049429145.1 Myxococcota bacterium | reverse complement strand
CCGTAGGCGAGGGAGCGAATCTCGTTCCCTCCCACCATCACGACGACGAGGCTCGGTTCTCGCGCCTGCAGCTGCCGACGAAAGATCCCCTCGTCGGTGCCGACGTACATGGACGCATCGCTCGCAGGTACGCCGATGGTGTCCCAGACGACGCCCGGGGTGTCTTTCGCGAGGGCAACCCCATAGAGAACGACCCCGGGACCGTCTGCGGTCAACCGAAGCTGGGCGCCTGGTTTCTCGAGCTCGACCTCGAGCAAGCGATCTTCGGGCACCCCCGGTCGTAGTGACGTCACCCGCTGCAGCGGACGCCCATCGACATCGAGGGAAAACCCGGGGTTGTCTTGGTGGTCGAGGTAGAACAGTCGTATTCTCGACGAGCCCGCCAGCTTCCAAACAACACGGTCACCCGTCTTCGTCGACTCGTGCATGCTGCCCGTGAAGCCGAACTCGGTACGCCGCGGGGGCTTGTGCGCGAAAGTATGAAACTCCCAACTGTCGTCGCCGCGGCCTGTGCGAACCCTCCGGCCTCCCGCCTTCGACAATCGGTCTGGCAGGAGAAAGCCAGGTCCGCCGCTGCCGAACCGCTGTACGAGGCGCGCGCGAACCACGTCGGTCACGTGGTCAGAGGCGATGAGTGAGTTTCCCAGGGTGACGACTGTGGCGTGGCTGCCACCTTGTTCGCGGTCGACCGCGTCGAGCGAGACGAAGAACGGGTCTAAGGCGGTGCGGGTGCAGCCCTCGGCGTCGAAGCGCACGCAGGGGTTCTCGACGCTGACGGCCTTCGAGCCGAGCTTGCTGGCGAGCTTTCGCCACGCGCTCACCTGCTTGGAGGGCGTGCCCTCATCACGTCGGCGCGTCTGGGTTGGAGGGGACGCGTCGGGCATGGCTGTCCCCGGTTCGGGCGCATGCTGCCCCACGGCCGACGGCGCGAGCACGACGTCACCGAGGGGATCAAGTCGGGGAGCTGTCTCGCCTGGGGAGCCCGCTTGTTCGCTCTGCCCTTCGTCGAGCACGACCTCGCCCTCCCGCTCCTCCGTGAGGGGGATCGCGGGGGTTTCCATCTTCGCGAGGGTCATGCGGGGCTTCTTCAGCACCCGATCGAGGATCAGCTGAATGTCTTCGGGGTTCTGTAGCCGGACGGGCTGTACGCGCTCGGGGAGGGGGGCGACACCGAGCCCTCCCGCCGCGACGAAGAAGCAGAGCACTGTCAGCCCGGTGGCGTGGCGACGTACAAAGGACTCCGGCGCCTTGGGGGGCGCGGCAGCAGGCTCCAGGGGGGGGAGCAGGAGGTCCGACATGCGCCCCTATTGGAGCCCCTCGGAGCTACTTTCGCAATTTTTACGACAGTCCTTGGAAAAATTTCAGGAAAACCAACGCGCCGCGCCCGCCCCGGGGTGTCTCGCGTTCGCTGCAGTGCAGCGTCGTCCGCGCGGGCTCGCTATCGTGAGGACATGCAGCACACGGGGCCCGATCCCATTTCACGGCCGCAAGCAGCCGGCCCAGTGACCCTCGCCGCGGTGGTCGCCTCCAAAAGGCTCCCCCCGGCGAGCCCGGCCAGCGCCTTGTCGCTCCACGGGGGGACGAGCGAGCGGAGCGAGCATGATCTCAGCGATGCCGTCATTGCGCGCCTCGTGCACCGCCGCCTTGAGCTCGAGCGCACCGCGCCCTGGTGGGTCTTGACCCTGCTCGTCGGGCCCATCGGCCTGTCCATGCTCCTCGGGCTCCAGCTGAGCTCCCCGACCCTGGTGGCAGCCACCGCCACCATGGCCGCGACGCTGGGCATCGGCCTGTCATTCTGCGTCGACCGCGCGCTGCAGGCGCTCTATGTGCGAGAGGGACGGGCTCTTGGCATCAGTGAGTCGACCTGCCGTCGACTCTTCGAGCGGAGCCCACGCGCGAGCCACCTCCTCCAGGTCATGGCGTCCTGTGGCCGTGTGCCAAGCGATGCCGAACTCGCCAGCTTCGTGCGCTGACAGGCGGGGCTGTTCAGGGCACGAAAAACCGCAGCAACTCGAAACTCGCCCACAGGTCTATCCCGAACACCAGGGCCGCTTCACAGCGCAGCCGGACCGACCACACAGCCGAGCGACGCAGCGATCGCCAGAGCAGCCACAACGAGTAGACCCCGAGGGGCGGACAGCACGCTGCGCCTACACACCCGGCAACCAAAGCACCCGAGAGCGCGTCTTCTCGTCCGCGCAGTGGGAGAGGCCGCGGTAACAGGGCGGTGCCCTCTTCTGCTTCTTCGCCATCATGGGCGGCGTCAGCGCTCGCGATCCCACGGCCCGCGAGGACGTCCCTGGCGCGCTCCTCGTCGCGTTCGTTCACCACCACCGTCACGCCCCCGAGGGCACTCGCGAAGGGGAAGCCGATGGATGCCGTGTGCACGTCATACAGCTCCGCAGAGATCCCCTCTGCCGCCAGCCGTCCCCGCAGCAGTTCGGCCTCCAGTGGGGTAGGCATGCGCGCGAGCACGACGTCGGCAGAGCGCTGACAGGAAGCCGAGCCATCTGTGTCGCGTAACGCCGCCTGCGAGAAGCAGGTCGCGGGGGAGGCAGGTGGGTGAACGGTAGAGCCCGACATACCCGTTCAGGCTACGCCGGGATCGCCCATCGCCGAAAGCTCCCGCCACAGAGTGACCCGCATTGACAGCCCTGCGCAGAAGGGTGATCCGCTCCCCGCTGCTGGTCGCATTGCGATCAGTCGGCGCAACCCAGTGGGGATGATTCCCTTGTGAATCTTCCCTCCGCACACGCCGCGATGGCGTAGGTCTCCGCGACGACGATCCTGTCGGGCGGGGGCTGCTAGAGAGGATGTTTCATGGAAACCAAGAGCTACTCGGCCGCCGGGGTCCAGCACAGCTGGTTCATCGTCGATGCCGAAGACGTAGTGCTCGGCCGTCTCGCCAGCCGCGTCGCCGCGATCCTCCGCGGCAAGAACAAGCCCACCTTCACGCCGCACGCCGATACGGGTGATTTCGTCATCGTCGTGAACGCCGAGAAGATCAAGCTGACCGGCAAGAAGGAAGAGACCAAGAAGTACTGGCACTACACCGGCTACCCCGGTGGCGAGCGGAGCATCACCGTTCGCAAGCAGCGGGAGACCCACCCCGAGCGCATTATTACGCACGCGGTGAAGGGCATGCTCCCGAAGGGCCCGCTCGGGCGGCAAATGTTCAAGAAGCTGAAGGTCTACGCGGGGCCCGAGCACCCGCACAAGGCCCAGAAGCCCGAAGCCCTGAAGTTCTAACGGCACCGAGGATATACACCCATGGCGGACACTCGCTTTTACGCGACCGGCCGGCGCAAAGAAGCCGCGGCACGCGTTTGGATCAAGAGCGGCACAGGCCGTGTGACCATCAACGGTCGGGAGATCACCGACTACTTCAAGCGCGAGGTGCTGCGGATGATCATGCAGCAGCCCCTCGAGGCCAGTGAGACCCAAGGCACCTTCGACATCTTTGCGACGGTGCGCGGCGGTGGTCTCTCGGGCCAAGCCGGTGCCATTCGGCACGGCGTCGCTCGCGCGCTCGTGAAGGCTGACGAGGGCCTGCGCAGCAAGCTGAAGAAGTTCGGCTACCTGACGCGTGACCCCCGTACCGTCGAGCGCAAGAAGTACGGTCGGCCCAAGGCTCGTAAGCGCTTCCAGTTCAGCAAGCGCTAGTCGCCGGTTCACCTACCGACGAGAGGATGCCTCCGGTGGTCATCGTGCCTCCGGAGGCATCGCCGTTTCTGAGCGTGGAAAAGCACCTTCCTTGCGAGAACCGGGCGCACAGAGGCAGTCTCGCCCTGCGCGATCTTGGAGTGCGCCTTGGAGGTGGGTGATGCGAAAGATGGCCTTGCTCGCGTGCCTAGGTGTTTTCTCCGCCTGCGATACCGTGCTCTCCGACGACGCCAACGCAGCAGTGACCCTCACTCTCGACGGCGGTGGGCCCGTCGAACTCGTACACAGCGTCGGTCTGAGCCGGGTGCAACTCACGCCACCCCTCGGCCGCGAGATCGACCTGTCGTTCATTTACAACGACCCTGCCTTCGAGTTGCTGTTGCGCGTCGATGGGACTGAGCACGAGGAGGGCGAGCGCCTCCCGCTCCCTCATCCAGACGTGGAGCTCAGCGTGGATTACGACGGCGCCACCTTCGCCCCTGTGCCCGAGGACGCGGGCGTGCTGATCCTGCAGATCTTCGACGTCGACGACGAGCGTGGCGCAGCGCTGGTCAACCTCGACCTCGACGTACGCCTCTCCGACGAGAGCGCTCGGTCGCTTGAGGTGACCGGTTACGTCGAGGGCAGCGTCGGGCAGTGAGCGAGCAACCGTTCCCTCAGCCGAAGCTGGAGCCACAGCCGCAGGTGCGACGTGCGTTTGGGTTGATGAACTTGAAGCCTGCCCCTTGCAGGGTGTCGACGTAATCAAGCTCCGTTCCCTTTAGGTAGTTCGCGCTAAAGGTGTCCGTGACGACCTTGACGCCCGCGACCACCGTCGCCACGTCGTCGTCGTCGAGCTCACTTGTGAAGTTGAGGCTGTACTGAAACCCTGCGCAGCCGCCGCCCTTCACGCCCACACGCAGCATGTCCCCGTCTTCGCCCTCGGTCTCTGCGAGGGCTGCCTTGACCATCTCCACCGCCTTCTCGGTGAGCTGCACGGGGAATTGCTCGGGGGAGACGGACTCACAGGCTGCTCCCGCGAAGACAGCGAGGCCCTCCGCGAGGGCGGGGGACTTCGAGGCGAACGGCGTCAAAGGGATGGTCGTCACGGGGTCCTCACGCGCGGCAGCGCATGCCGCTGATGTCTCCATGGTAGTGAGGGCGGGCCCCCTGTCAACGGTGCGGATCTGTCTGCGCGAGCGCGGCCTCCAGCGCGATGAGGGCCTCCTCGGTGAGCGGTTCCTCTGAGGAAAGACGGTACTCGTCACCGAGCCAGGCACCGAGGTCTGCCAACTTGCAGCGCGACGAGCAAAACGGGAGGGTGCGCTCATCGGTGACGGCGAGGAAGGAGGCGCGACAGGTGGGACACTTGCGCGGGCCACGCGACTTCTGGGCGTCACTCATGGGGACTCCGGCGGTGGAAAACGGGCATTCCTGTAACCTGCTAGGCTATTGCTGATCTCGCAACGAGGGGCCGCCCCCGGAGGAGCCGAGATGACGGGACCTGAGCTGGACCACGACGCCCTCCCGCCGCTGAAGGATCTCGAGGCACCCGTCTCGTGCTGGCATGAGTCGCGGCGCTCGGCCCGCCACGACCCGGTGGTGGCGGTCTCCGAGGAGGTGCTCTTCATCGCCACCGAGCGACCGCTGCCGACGGGCACGGAGGTCTTTTTTGAACTCCCTCTCGGCCCCGCAGGGGGCCCGCCGATGGTGGAGCTCGACGCCGTGGTGGTATCGGTGCCCGAACGACCGTCGGCGAACGGGTTCGCCGCTCGTCTTCTGGGCGTCGAGCCTGCCGTGAGGGCTTGGCTCAAGGCGAAAGCGGAGGAGCGGGCAACGACCCTCCGACCCCCCGCTTTTGCCAGCCCGACGGTAAGCAGCCAACCGCCTGCTGCTGTGGGGGGAGATTCGCCCGCCGTTTCCGTCGAACCCCCTGCTGCGGTCGAGGTTGAGCTGTCTGCCGCTGCTGCTGTCGAGCCGGCCTCTATTGCCGTTGAGCCGGCCGCCATTGCCGTTGAGCCGGCCTCTATTGCCGTTGAGCCGGCCTCTATTGCCGTTGAGC
>JBMTAX010000223.1:0-5718 GCA_049429145.1 Myxococcota bacterium | reverse complement strand
AGGCCGGCGCCGCTGGAACGGCACCGGCCTCGTTGCGGGTCAAAGCGGCCCGCAAGGGGCGGCGCTCACTTCCCGGCCATCGACTCGAGGTCGGACACGAGCTTGCTCGGGAAGGTCCCCTGGGCGAGTTGCTGGCGGATCTTCTTGAACGTCTCCTGCCAGCGAGCGCGCTCGGCATCGGTGAGCTGCACAACCGTCATGCGGGCCTTGATTGTCTCGAAGGCCTTCTGGTCCTCCAAGCGGATTTTCTCGGTGAGCTTCTCGCCCGCCTTTTTCCCGGTCTTTCGCACGATTTCCTGCTCGTCGGCGTTGAGGGACGCGAGCTTCTTCTCGGACAGGACGAGACCCCCGACGCTGGTCGCCACCACGTCGCTGTTGACGTGATCGAGGTGGGCCTGCCACTGCAGCGTCACCGCCGGGAGCGACGGCACCGTCGCGCAGTTGATGGCGCCGGAAGTCAGCTTCGGAAGCAACTCGGGCACCGACGACAGCACGGGGGTGTAGCCGATGACCGATGACGTCACCGGTGCAACCGGGTCGTCGGACCACGCGTAGACCTTCATGCTTTTCAAGTCGTCCGGGGACTTGATGGCCTTCCCCTTCGACATGGTGTGGGCGAGGCCCACGTCTCCCGAGCCCAGCAGCGCAAACCCCTGGCTCTTGAAGGCGTCCTGGAACTCCGGGAGCAGCTTCTCGCGGGCCTTGTCGAGGCGCCCCCAGTCCGTGAACAGGCCCGGCATCTGAAGCGCGAGGATCGGCTTGTGGATCGCGCTGAGGCCCACGGAGGTCACCGCGGCGCCATCGAGCTGCCCGGCGCGCATCTTCGAGACCATCGCCTTCTCGTCGCCCTGCTGGCCGTTGAAGTACCAGTTCAGCGTCACCGCGCCTTTCGTGTCCTTGTCGACCTTCTTCGCCCAGCCACGAAACACCTTGCCCCATGGGCTCTTCTTCGGCGCGAGCGTGCCGAGCGAGATCTCGGTGGCCATGGCGTGGAGAGGCGCCGAGAGGGCGGCAGTGGCGAGGAGGGCTCCGAGGAGCGGGGCCATAGCGTTGCGCAGCGACATCGTCATCGTTCTCCGAAAGGGGTCGAGGTGTGGCTGGCGCGCGACGCCCGACGGGGACGTCGCAGCGCGACAGGGCAGGAAGGTACCATGCGTTCCCGGCTCGGGGTCACCAAACCGTCGCTTCCGGGTGTATCACGCTCGCCGGTTCCGTCACCCGTTCGGGCACGGGTTCGACGCGGCCGACGACCCGTCAAAAAGAGGCGGAGGTCGGGCCGGTGGGGCCCCGGGGCTCCGATCGCGGTGCTGTGTCGGAGGGCGGCGAGTTCGCGTTGCGCCACGCGGCGGCGAGTGAGTCGCGGACCCGTTTTCCCGCGGAGAGACTCTGCGCGATGCCGGCGACCAGGGCGAGGGCGAACGGAGCCGCCAGGCCCAGGAACGCGAAGGCAACGGCCGTCGCCCAACCCGAGTCGATGCGCAGCAGCGCGAGCCCCAGTCCCGCGAACACGGTCGCGACCCCCGCGCTGCAGCCCGCGCCGAAGCGCCAGGCCGTGCGGCGAACGTGTGCCGCACGGGCGGCGCGCAGCCGCTCGATCGCGCCCGCGTCCTGCTCCGCCTCTGGCGGCAGCCGCGGTCCGCCGCAGACGGAGCACACCCGGACGAGCTCCGGGTGTGGAACGAGGTCGCCGATGTGATTGCCGTGGGGACAGGTCGTCTGGGTCATCGTGGTTTTCGGTCGAGGGTGGAGTCACAAGGCTGCGACCGCCAGCCGCGCCGCATCGAAAAAGGCCCGCCCATCGGTGCCGCCGTGAAGCGGTTCGGTTCGGCGCTCGGGGTGGGGCATCAGGCCGAGGACATTGCGGGCGGGACCGCCATAGATGCCCGCGATCCCGTGAACCGAGCCGTTCGGATTCGCTTCCGGCGAGATCTCCCCGGAGCCGTCGCAATAGCGGAGCGCGACGCCCTCTGCGTCCTCGAGCCGCGAAAGGGCCTCTCGGTCGAGGTGAAAGCGACCCTCTCCATGGGCAATGGGAAGCCTCAGCACGGCGCCTCGGTGCGGGGTGAAGGGGCCCTCTCGTTCCACTCGAACGAAGACGTCGCGGCATTCGAATCGTCGGTGGGCGTTCTGGAGCAGCGCCCCGGGCAACAGACCGAGTTCCGTCAGGATCTGGAACCCGTTGCACACGCCGAGGACGAGGCCACCGCGCATCGCGTGGTGGAGGATGGCCCCGGAAATCGGGCTCGAACGAGCGAGCGCGCCGCAGCGAAGGTGGTCGCCATGAGCAAATCCCCCGGGAAGCGCCACGAGGTCCGTGCCTTGCGGGAGCTCTCGCTCGCGGTGCCACACGAGCGTCGGAGCGACCCCCAGCACGAGTCCGAGCGCGCGCGCGAGTTCGCCTTCGGCGTTCGATCCTGGAAACACCACGACGGAGGCGCGCACGGCGCCCGAGTATAGCGCCTCGCGCGTGCCCCCGGTCAGGGGAACGGTTGGGCAGGCTGTCCCCGTTGGAAATGAAAGCGAAAGCGACCGGTCAGGCGAGAGATTCGGTCGGGCGGAACCACCAGCGTGCCGGGGTCCGCCTCGCGCGGGTCCGCTACGCGCACGTCAAACGTGGCGTCGGAGAGTTTCTCAGAGCCCACCGTCTCATTGGGATCGCCGCTGAACAACGCGGAAAACACAATGGATCCGTCGATCGCGTGCAAGGCGACGTTTTCGGCGGGACACGAGCGCTGCAGCGAAAGCACGAGGCCGACGCGCGGAGTGGCACCCGTTGCCACGCCCGGCGCGATGGTGTTCAGCAGTTGAGGCGCGAGCCCCACCTCGATTGGTTGTCCGAGCTCGCGTTCGCGCAGTTCGGTGACGTCCCGCACCAGCAGCGCCACGCCGTCCGACACTTCCGCGAGATCGTCCCCTCGCTGCACCCGGATCTGGAGGGAATCCCGAAAGGGGATCCCCGCGAAGAAGTCCGGACGCAGGTCGAACGGGCCGCGCCAACAGTCGCCGGCGATCAGGTCATCGCTCTGCACGAGGCCTTCCCCGTCCCCAGGAGCCGCGCACGCGGTCGCCCCGACCAGAAGCAGGAGAGCCGCGGTCGTTCCCTTCACGAGCCTCCGGGGAAGGTGTGCAGGATGGTGGCACCACCCAGAACCCGGTCGCCAGCGTAGGCGACGGCCACCTGTCCGGGGGCGACGGCGCGCGCGGGCTCGTCGAAGCGCACGCGCCACCCGACGCGTCCGTCCTCGACGCGTTCCTCCACGAGGGCGGCCTGCGCCGCGTGGTGCGACCGCACCTTGATGTGTGCGCGAAGGGGAAACACGACGTCGTCGCTCCACGCGCCGGCGACGACGAAGGCCTCGCGCGCGAGCACCTCGTCGCCCACCACCACAGCCTGGCGGGACGGATCGATGGCCGTGACGAAGGCCGGCTTTCCAAGCGCGACACCGAGACCGCGGCGCTGGCCGATGGTGAAACGATGGACGCCGCCGTGTTCGCCGAGGACGCGGCCGGTCGAGTCGACGATCGGGCCGGGCCTCACGCGGTCTCCGGCGCGCGACTCGACGAAGCTCGCATAGTCGCCGGTGGGTACGAAGCAGAGCTCCTGGCTCTCTCCCTTGTCGGCTCGGGGCAGGTTCCGGCGTCGGGCTTCGTCGCGCGTCTCCTCTTTCGTCGCGTCTCCGAGCGGCAAGACGAGCCGAGCCAGCTCGTCCGCCCCGAGCATGTGGAGGAAGTAGCTCTGGTCTTTTCTTGCGTCCCGCGCGGCGTGGAGCCGCGTACGTCCGGACGCGTCCGGAACGAGGCGCGCGTAATGGCCCGTCGCCACGGCGTTCGCCCCGAGGCGATCGGCGAGCGCGAAGAGTTCGCGCATTTTGACGCTTCGGTTGCACGACACGCAGGGGCTCGGGGTCTCGCCCCCGAGGTAGGCCGAGACGAACGGGTCGACCACCTCTTGGGCGAACTGCTCGCGGCGATCGAACGTGTAGTGGGCGATGCCCAGGCGATCGGCAACGCGTCTTGCATCGTGTGCATCCTCGGGGGCGCAGCAGCGGGACTTCTCTCCCGAGCCGGGCGGATAGTCCCAGAGGTGCAGGGTCACGCCGATGGTGTCGAAGCCCGCCTCGACGAGCCGCGCGGCCGCGACCGCCGAGTCGACGCCGCCTGACATCGCGACCAGCACCCGAGCGCCTGGTGCAATTCCGGCGAACCAAGGCGGCGGGGTCCACGAACTCATCGTCCCCAGCATACTCCGGGCACGGCGCGGGTAGCACCCTTCGTCCCGGTCGCGCTACCATCCCGCTCCCGATGTCGGCCTCCTCGTTCCCTCGAAGTCCGACCGCCGAGACGGCGGAGCGGGACGTCCCGCAGGTCATTCCTGCCGCGGGGCGAAGTGCGTCGGCCGCCGGAGCCCCTGACGGAGAAGAGCGTCGTCTCCCGGCGACGTTCCTCGTCGGACGTTACCGTGTCGTCGATGACCTCGGCGTGGGCGGCATGGCGCGCGTGCACCTCGCGCGAATCGATGGCCCGGGCGGTTTCCAGAAGTGGGTGGCGATCAAGCGAATCCACGCCCACCTCGTCGAGGACGCGCAGTTTGTCGACATGTTCCTCGATGAGGCGCGAATCGCTGCGGGCATCAACCACGTCAACGTCGCGCAGGTGTTCGACCTCGGCCGCGACGAGGACACCTATTGGATTGCGATGGAGTTCCTTCGCGGTGAGCCGCTGCGCGAGGTGATGCGGCGGGCCGCGGAGCTCGGCGTTCGCGTGCCCTTCGGGGTGGCCGCGCGCATCGCGGCCGATGCCGCGGAGGGGCTGCACGGAGCGCACGAGCTGCGAGGGCGCAGCGGCCAGTTGCTCGGCCTCGTGCATCGCGACGTCTCCCCCCACAATCTTTTCGTGACGTACGACGGCTACACGAAAGTGGTCGATTTCGGCATTGCGAAGGTCGTCGACCGCCTTGCCTCCACGCGCGTCGGAACGCTGAAGGGAAAGCTCGCGTACATGTCGCCCGAGCAAGTCCGCGGCGAGGCGGTCGACCGACGCACCGACATCTTCGCGCTTGGGGTGGTGCTCTGGGAGCTCACCACGGGGAGACGGCTGTTCCGGATGGACTCGGAGCTCGACACGCTCGAGAAAGTTCAAGCGTGCGTTGTGCCACCACCCTCGACGCTCGTGCCGGAGTATCCGCCTTCCCTCGAAAAGGTCGTCTTGCGCGCGCTCGCGCCGAGGCCCGAGGATCGGTTTCAGACGGCGCGCGAGATGTCGCGCGCCCTTCAGGCCTCGCTGCTTGCCCAGGGGATCATGGTGCCCGCCGAGGACGTGGGCGAGTTTCTACACGCCCTCTTCGCCGAGCGGATCGCGCGCCGAGACCGCTACCTCGAATGGGCAGCCGAGGTGACGGGCGCCGACGAGGGGCCGCGGGTTGCGGAGACTCCGGCGCCCGCGGCCGTGACGCTGCCGCCGCCCCTTCCTCCGCCGGGCCTCGGCGGCGTCGTTCCCTTGGACTCGGCTCCAACGGCGCTCGACCCCGCCCCTCCGACGCTTCTCGCGCCGGTCACCCTTCTGCGGGCGGAGAGCGCTCCGACCTCCCCCGTCGACGGAGACCCGCTCTCTGGTCTGGCCACGCTTCCCGACCAACGGTCGACCGCACGAGCGGAGAGCATCGCCGTTGCGTCCGATGCGCCGACGGCGGACGAACTCGCGGTGACGTTGGCGCGCGCG
>JBMTAX010000222.1:0-5728 GCA_049429145.1 Myxococcota bacterium | reverse complement strand
TTCCGATCTTGCGAGCACAACTCAACAAGCTGCAGTGGTCTCCGTGCGTTCTCGTGATGGCCGTCGTCTCGGGGTGTCAGCCTGCCTCTTCCCAAGACGCAGCCCCTGGCGTCGATGGGGGCGCAAACTTCGAAGTGGCACCGAGCGAGGAACTCGACGGCGATCCCATGGGTCAGGGGATCGTCTCCGATGCGGGGGGCGAGACCAACGGCCCGGGAGACAACATCGACGAGACTGGGCCAGAGGTACGGGCGTCCCCCGATACCATCTTGGTCGACGCAGGGGCCGGAGACATGAGCTTCGTCGGCGCGACGGGGCGTTGGCGCGCCGACATTGCAGGGACCATTCTCGGCGGAGCACGGGTGGTAGGCGCTGGCGCAGAGTCTCTCGCGGTTCGCTTCGATGGTGCTGGCGTCGGAGAATATAACTGTGGGCGAGACGCCCTTCTCTCGTACAACGCCCGGTACGACAGCGGTGAGCCTCGACTGTGGTCCACGCGGCATCTTGGTGCGTCTTGCTCCATCACCGTCACAGAATATGGGGAGGTGGGAGGCCGACTGCGGGGGGTGTTCTCGGGGGTGCTGCTGGAGGAGGCGGGCAGTACGCTCGCGATGAGCGGCTCCTTCGACGTCCAGCGCCTCGACGACCTCTAAACGTCATGGGACTTCCGAAACGAAAAAGAGCGCCGACCGGCGCTCTTTTTCGTTTTGGTGCCCAAAAGAGGACTCGAACCTCCACGGTATTGCTACCACTAGGACCTGAACCTAGCGCGTCTACCAGTTCCGCCATCTGGGCGTTTTCCGTAACCTAAGGGGCACCGTGCGACCCGTCAAGAGCCGCTTGTGGGGGCGCCGCACATTCATATTTTCTGCCGCTACCGCGTGCAGGTGGCCCACAATCCCCGCGACCACGGGCATGCCTTGGCCCGCCCATGCGTTGCCTGAGAGGGAGACCTTGCCGTGACCGCTACCGTGTTGGTGATCGACGATGAGAAGAACATTCGGACCATGCTCACTCGGGCCCTCGACCTGGAGGGCTTCTCGGTGCGGGCCGCCGAAGACGGTAGGTCCGGTCTGTCCACGGCCGCTGAGATGAGTCCTGACCTTGTGCTCCTCGATCTCAAACTACCCGATATGACCGGGCTCCAGGTTTTGGAGCAGCTGCGTTCCGGAGGCGACGGCCCAGCGGTAGTCATGATGAGCGGACACGGCACCCTCGAGGCTGCCGTCAAAGCCACGCGGCTCGGCGCGGTCGACTTTCTCGAGAAGCCCCTCGAGATGGAGCGGATGCTGCTCACCGTTCGGAATGCGCTGCGGCTCGAAGAACTCGGCCGTACGGTGCAGTCGCTGAGCCGAACGGTGGAGCGACGTCACGGTATGGTGGGGCGTTCCGATGCTCTCGGACGGGTCCTCGACGACGTGCGACGCGCGGCTCCCACACGCGCCCGCTGCCTTATCACGGGCGAGAGCGGGGTCGGCAAAGAGCTGATCGCAAGTGCGATCCACGAACTCTCGGGCCGTAGCGCAGGGCCGTTCGTCAAGCTCAACTGTGCCGCAATCCCGGCCGCGCTCGTCGAGTCGGAGCTCTTCGGTCACGAGAAGGGGGCCTTCACCGGGGCGGACAAGCGCCACATCGGCCGCTTCGAGCGAGCTCATGGAGGGACCCTCTTTCTCGACGAGGTGGGGGAAATGCCCCTCGCGATTCAGGCCCGGCTTCTGCGGGTATTGCAGGAGGGAGAACTCGAAAGGGTCGGCGGTACCGAGGCGATTAAGGTCGACGTGCGCGTCATCGCGGCCACCAATCGAGATCTCAAGGCAGAAGCGGCAGCAGGCCGTTTTCGTGAGGATCTCTTTTATCGGCTCAACGTCGTGCCTGTGCACGTTCCGCCTCTGCGCGAGCGTCGGGAAGACATTCCTGAACTCGCGGTCTTCCTGTTGCGGCGCTCGTGTGATGAGCACGAGATCGGGGAAAAAGAATGGAGTGAGGAGGCCTTGCGGCTGCTCACGAACCACGACTTCCCAGGCAATGTCAGGGAACTCGTGCACCTCATCGATCGTCTGGCGATATTGACGCCCCACCGTGTGATCACCGCCCTCGATGTGCGAGCAGCCTTGCCTGGTGCCACCTCGTTGCGAGGGGGAGAGATCCCACAGGAGGGTCAGCTCTATCCTCTTCTGGAAGCTTTCGAGCGGCGTCTCATCGAAGATCGGATCGCGCGCTTCGAAGGCAATATGAGCCGCGCCGCCGACGACCTCGGGCTTGAACGGAGTCATCTCTACAAGAAGGTTAGGCGCCTCGGCTTGCGCAGGGACGACGCCTGACGCCATCGGTCTCACGCCTCGACCTCCGTTATGCGCTCCCGCATGGGACTCGTGGAACAGGACAGAGCTTCACGTTGGGGGGAGACGACGGGTGGTGCCTCACGACGAACCGCGGCGCACGGAAGGTCTCGCATCAGACACACGCGAACACGCCGCCTGTGGATTGGCAGACACAGCTTGACGTCGAGAGCGCAATGAATCGGCCCCAGAGCGCAGGGGGACATTGGCATTTCTTTTGGAGTGTCGGGGCCACCACAAAGGAGGCACCATGCGAATCATTCTTGCCCGTGCTCTTGCCTGCTCGTCGTTGCTGGAGGGAGCCGCGTGCGTTGAGCCCACAGCGCCGACAGAGCCTGCGGTCACTCCAGCCAGACTCTTGTCCCAGAGAATCTCCCCTTTCGACCCGTCGGCCTCCTCGAACTCGTCCTCGGCTGTCGTCGACGGATCGATAATGCGACCCGAGGTAGCGTCGGCTTTGCTCCTCGTCGAGGCGTCGCCCCAGGCAGTGTCGAACTTGCTCGACGAGGAAAGTCTTACTTCCGATGCCCCAGGCGTCGACTGGGCAGCGGAGGGCAGAGACCTGTTGCACGACGACAAGCCAGGGGACGCAGTGGTGGCTTTCCGCAAGGCCCTGGCGGAAGACGCGAGCGCCTCGGTCTGGCGCTTGCTTGGCGAATCCTATGCCCGTGCGGGGAACCGAGCGCGGGCCATCAGCTGCTTAGAGGAGGCCATGCGCCTCGAACCCAACGACCGCGACACGAGAACCATGCTCATCGGCCTGTACGCCCACAACGACGACCAGCGTGCGCGGCGACACGCTGAAGTACTCGCCCGACAGCACCCACACGACGCTGTGGCCCACCGCCAACTGGGCACTGCATACCTGCGCCTCTCGATGTGGGCCGAGGCCATCGCCAGCCTCGAGCGTGCCCTCTCCCTCGGGGCCTCCTCGCCCCACGTGCACAACCTCGTCGGGTACAGCGCCTTGCAGCTCGGTCGCGATGAACTCGCGCTCCACCACCTCGAGGCCCTCCTCGAGTTCTCCTCGCAACGCGCCTACATGCTGAACAACCTTGGCCTCGCCTACGAGCGGGCCGGGCGACCCCTCGATGCCTTCGCGGCCTATCTTCGTGCGCTCGAATTGCGACCCGGGGCTGCACGCGCCACGGTGAATCGAGACCGTATCGCAGCCCTGCTCACCAACGAGGAGCGCGCGGCGGCGCTCGCGATAGTGGAGCGACTGCAAGTACCCTCAATGCCCCGAGTGCCCACGGCGTCGACGTCGCTGGCCACCACCGACGGTCTCGCCAGCGCACTGGAGTAGCCGGCGATCAACGACGAGGCGCAGGGGGGTGGGGCGCTTACTGGGCCTCACCCTCCTGCTCGTAGTGGACCCGAAACACTTCCTGCGAGGGTCTCCCCATGACGCTATAGAATGCCGCGGGTACCGGCTGAGTCTGCGCGACCTAGCCCTCCTGAAGTTTCCGAGGACATCGTGGCCACCAGCGAGACCTATGAGCATATCGGCGACCGTCCGCGCCGCCTGCAACGGCGATGGGGACGCTCATGGTCATGGGTATTTCTCGTCGTCATGGCTCCTGTGAGCGTCGCGCAGGCCGCAGACCCCACGCATTCCCTGCCCCAGCCGCTTGCATCTTCTCCAAAGGACCAGGGGTCATTGGCGCAGCTCATCGAGCAGGTCGCCTCAGCGGTCGAACAGAGGGCCTCCCAGGAGGGGGTTGCGGGGCCGGTGCGTTTCGAGGTGACGGCGGCGCGTGGCGTAGACGCAACCAAGACGAGGCGGTTGTTCTCCGTGCGGCTCGAGCGGCGTCTTGCCGCAGGCAAGGTGTTGCTGCCCCGAGGGGGTGCCGAGGTGCGTCTGCGCGTCGCCCTTTCGCAGGAGGGCACTCGGGTTTTTGTGGTCGCTGAGTTCGAGGGAGGGCCGCTTCCCACCGCCTCGGTGGTGGTGGTGTCTTCTGCGGTCGACCGTGAGCTCGAGCAGACATTAGGGGCTGGGATGCGCGCCAGTCGGGGCAGATGGGGGATCGAGCGACTGGGGACGGTCCCAGCCGGGGTGCTCGATGTGCTGTTGCATGACGTCGACGGGGATCTTGCGGAAGAACTCGTGCTCCTTTCCGTCGACGGGCTTCGCATCTATCGTTGCCTGCCCGGGGACCCCAGCCCCCGGTTGCTCGGCGGCCCCTTCGCGCTTCCCGGCGAGGTGCAGTGGCCTCGTCTGCGGTCAGGGTGGCTCGCCATCGACGGTGAGAGGCGCCCGTGGGTGGCGACGAACGCGGGGCATCGGCTCGTCTTCGACCTCGAGGCCGGGCGTTTTCTGCCCGCCCCAGTGCCCGGGGTACCTCTGCGCCAGAACCGAGACCAGCGTGAGGGGGGCGCGCCCCTGATGCTCTCTGGACGCATTGGCACGCCGCTGCTCTTCGCCGTCGGACCTGCGCTGGATGTGTCGCTGCGAGGCGTATGGCGGGGGCCCGCAGCCCTCAGGGACGTACAAGTGTTGCCCGCCCCCGCGTCGTGGTTGTGGAACGATGAATCCGGCCAGCTCTGGCTTCAATGGAACAATGGTGCCGCTTCTGTGCTCACCGGCCTCGAGCGTGTCGGTGATCGGGTCACATTGGCAGACTTCGATCGCGACGGGAGACCGGAACTTGTGTCGAGTGCAGCGACGGGCCCCGACGAAAGCGACGAGATTGCGATACATGACCTAGACCTTCCCCGTGCCTCGACCAGCCTGCGGTTTCGAGCCCCGCTGTCTGGCGGCAGCATCGTTGCCGTGGCGGTGGGAGAGATCGACCTCGATGGTGCGCCCGACCTCGTCGTGGTGGAGGAACTCCCCGACGGCGCGGTGCTATGGCGCGTGGAGCTCGCACCGTGAAACGCCGCATCATCGCCCTCGTTTGTGTGGCGGTCTGCGGGGTCACCTCCGTGGCACTCGCCCGCTTGTCCCCGGCGCCGGGTGGCAAGGTCACGTTGGCTCTTCCCGCCGTTGACCTCGACGAGTTTTTGCGGGCCCACCTGCAGGAACCGCTGCTCGAGAGCACTGCCCAAGTCTCGCCCGTCGAGCTGCTCGCGCGTCCTCCTCTCCCCGGGTGGCCCGCATGGCGCTCTCAGGTCATCTCTTCCGTCGAGGTGATCGATGAGGGGGCATCGCTCGCACTCACGGTGCGCCAAGCCACCGCCGTCGACGTCGCGCGCTCGGTTCAGGAATGTTTCGAGGCACGTCCTGCAGCCACGTTGTGGCCCGCCCTTGTGGCGCGGGCCCTGGATGTCGAGGTTCATGCGACGGCGGTGGAGGGGAGAGTGCTGGTACGCTTTGGGCGACCCGTCGGACCCGCACTCGAACTCCTATCTGGCTGCGTCGTCGCGGGACAGGGTACCCGTCGCACCGG